>NZ_JBSFKD010000009.1:0-241382 GCF_053598395.1 Streptomyces sp. NPDC001135
TAACAAATAGGAAATAATCAACCAGGAGCTATTACCGGAACTGGTCATTCCGACCTCAATTCTCCCTCAATTCGGTTGCGGGGGACATCTTATATCTCTTATGGGTGACTGTGTGCCGCCCGGTAATTTCAGAATGGATTATTCCGGCGGCTAATAGTTGGCTTGAAGTGATCCACTGTACTGGCGCCGAATGTGAATGCCGGTTAGCTTCATTCAAGTCCGCACCCGGCATCCGATTGCGGCAAAAAAGCAGACCACGACCCTAGGGGAAGTCATGAATCGCACAGCAAGGATCGGCGCGCTGATCGGCGCACTCGCCATGAGCGCGGGATTAGGGCTTACTTCAGCAACGCCGGCGCTGGCTCAGGGGGGAACAGAGACTGCTTCTACAAGTCCCGTCAGTCAATTCTTCGAGCCTGGGGGAAATATATCTGGAAGCCTCTTCAAGCCCGGCGCTCAGTTGACGATCAAGCGGAACGCTGATTACACACGATCACTCAAAGCGACTCCCGCCCGGCCAGAACAAGATCTGGGCGAGGCGTGCAGCACCGAAGTGATTGGGAAGACGAGCGGCAGCGGCAAGACCACTCTGGTGCTGTCGATCAATAAGGAAAGATCAGTCGTACTCAGTGGCAACGCCGGGGTCGATTCGGGTGCCATCTCCGCCGCCGTGGGATTTAGCGTGACGAAAACCTACAGAGTGGCGAACGAGACCCGATATGAGGTCCCCAAAGGCAAGTTCGGTACCATCGAGGCGTACACTCTCCTGCATCACTACAAGGTCCGCGTCAGCATCCCGCATTGGCCCATACCCGGGGTTCGGCTGGTCGACGTATATAAGCCGATTGGCGTATGCTTCAACCAGTGGCTGGGATAGCTAGCCGCCGGTAATCGTGGAACGTGAAAGGGTGATTCCATTGGTGCGGGTGATGCGAAATTTAATCCTGGGGGTCACCCTTTCATTTTCGTGCGTGGGATGCATGGGGGGAAGTGAGGGGATTACGCATGAGTCATCGCCCGATCAATTCACTCCTCTGAGTCAGCTCAAGTCTGTCGACTCAAATGAAGAGCGCATCATTTCGGCGAATGAATTCCCTCCTAAATCGCGACCCCCTAAAGTGGTGGGTGAAGTGCGTGAGAGTTCTTATCGCCTGGTAGCGTACATCCAGGGCGATTCCTGCGGACTTCGAGTAGGTGACGCGAAGAACTCTACGCGATCGCTGATCCATGTTACTTCAGCGTGGCCGAAAAATAATTCAGAAGGTACTGCAAGCTACCCTGCCGGCCCCTACAGTTTCGCCTCGGCAGCTGGGGCGAGCGGATCTGGACTGTGGGTCTCACTGGCTTGCAGCAAGTCGGCGATGGTGATTGATTACTCGTCTCGGGATCATGCATCTGCTTCTGGTCAACGAGGCAACGTTTCCATCGCCGAACGCCGCAACGATGCCGGGAAAATTGCTGTAATCATCGGTTCGCCGGAAGTGCGCGAAAGAATCCTCCCGCAGGTCCAGAACCGGCGCGGAGTTCTTGGCCTCGTATCGCGTAACTGAACCTCTTTCATCTTGTCCTGGCCGGGTGACATGGGCTGGTCGGATGGGGTGACGTGGCGAAGCCCCTCGTCGTTGGTGTGGTGATCTCACTCAACACGCCATCGGCCGGGGGGCTTCGTTGGTTCCGTATCCTTCCAGCTCGACGTCCCGCACGAGCTGGCTGAGCATGTCTCATGGCTCATCTACGCCCGAAGGCGTTCGACCGGTCTGGCGGAGGTTGAGCTGCTTCAAGCAGGCTCTGCTGGTTCTCGCGCACCTGCGGAAGAACGAGACGTTGGCTCAGGGTCGATATCCGGAGTGCCAAGCTCGAGGTGACCGGGCTCGCCGGGCTCTTCGACGGGGTTGCCATCTCCGGAGGTGTCGGAGTACGAAAGCCAGAGCACGCCGTCTTCGATGCCGCAGCCGCGGCCTGTGGCGTCCCGCTGAGCGCCGGAGGGTGGTTGGTGGGCGACAACCCCGCGATGGACGTAGCGGGGGCACAGGCGGCTGGACTGCGGACCGCCTGGGTGGCCGGTGGCCGTGAATGGGCCGATGGTCTCCGCGAGCCCGACCTCATCGTGTCGAGTGCCGCGGAGGCCATCGAGATGCTGCGGAGGCTGACCCGCTAGACCGGCCCGCCGGGCGGGGCGGCGTGTAGCTCGCGAGTACCTGAGCGGAGTGCGGGCGAGGTGTCCTTGAGGCCATCCCAGCGCTCCATGACCGCGGCGGCAGCGTCGGCCAGCTCAGAGGGCAAGCCGACCTCTGCGAGCGCGAGCGCCGCCTCCCTCATCTCGGGGCCCTACCGCCAGGACCGAGCCGCGACCTTGGGGAAGTAGCCCGTCTCCGTCAGATAGCTGGTCGCACAGCCCTGCCCGAAGTCACTGGCGAGCCCGTACGCGACGGCGGCGAGGACGCGGCTCGCCTTCGGGTAGCTGCTGTACGACAGCTTCAGGGCGGATGCCTGCCCGATGCCGCCATCCAGGGGCCGTGCCTGGACGGCGCTCCCGGCGAAGAGCTCGGCCACTCTCGGCAGAGCCTCGCTCGGCCCTGAGAGGTACAGGCGCGGGCTCTTTGACGCCGACGGCGGCGAACCGATCACCGAGCCCTCAACGACCGTCGCCCCGGAAGGCCGCATGATGTTGCTGATCCTCGCCATCGTCGCGGGGGAGACAGCGTTCCCGTCGACGTACGTCCCGGAGTAGGAGCATGTGGCGACGGAACGCGCAACGTCCTCCGCGGCAGCGGGCGGGCACAGGCTCAGGATGACGTCCGCTCGGTCAGCCATTTTCGAGAGCCCACCAACGGCCGATAGCCCGTACTGCTCGGCTCGGTGCGTCGTTTCCGGGCTGCGTTCCGTCGGAGCACCAAAGGACCTCTGCGCCGGACCGTCGTGCCGACGCCCTGGAACGTCTGCACCAGCATCCTGAAGATGGCCCACCAAGAGGGCATCATCCCGAGGTACCCGTGGGAGGGCCTCAAGGACGCGTGAACGCTCGACGGCAACCGACCGGCCGCGCATGCGGTCGAGCGCGGGGTGGTCTGGCGCGTGTCGGCCGTGTCCGTCGGCTGTGGGTTGAGGTGGGCGCGGGTGTCGTCGCCGAGTTGGGGCACGTCGAGGAGGAGCGGCGGGTTTCGGTCGGTGTCTGGTTGTGGATCACCTGATGTGGTGGTGATGAGGAGGGCAGATCGTTTCTTTGCGCTTTCATAGCGTTACATTCCGTGATCACGCGGTGGCTGTCGGAGCTGCCGGTGATGACGGAGGTACCAGGATGAAGAAGGCGTTGGCGGGGTTGGCGGCGGCCGGTGTGATCCTCACAGGTGCGGGGACGGCAGCCGCGGCATGGTCCGCGTCGATTCCTCTCCTCAGGTCAGGAGGCGTCGAGTTCATGGAGGGCCGGTACAAGTTCAACCCCGCCGAAGTGAACCACGGTGCCTTCGAGTGGGCCGGCAGGCTCCGCGACGCGGACGGAGGTGACGACCACAACGTTTACATGCAGGTCCGCGTCGAGGGGCACGACTGGGTGCGGTACTACGGGAAGCAGAAGCGGTCGGTTTGGATGCACCACTCCAACTGGGACGGTGCTGAGCGCTACACCAACGACGCCTACATGCGTGCGTGTCGCGACCGGGGAAGCCTCCGCCCGGACAACTGCTCTCCCGAGCAGCACCTCGCTAACCACTAGGACTCTTTCGTACATCCAGAGCCCGGATCCCCGCATTCGGGCTCGCACCCTCCCTAGGGGAACGCCATCAACACGTCAGAAGTCCTGTCCGCCGCGGGTGTCGACCTCTTCTATGGTGATACCCCTGCGGTGCGAAACGCGGAGATCTCCCTGCACCGCGGTGAAGTTGCGGCGATCACCGGGCAGAGCGGCTCGGGCAAGTCGTCGCTGCTGTACTGCCTGGCCGGAGTGCTGCCCGTCGCTCGCGGCGAGGTCCGATTCGAGGGGCGCGTCCTCGCTGAGCTGCCCGACGACGAACTCAGCACCCTCCGCCGCGAGCGGTTCGGGTTCGTCTTTCAGTACGGTGAACTCCTGCCTGAACTGACCATCGAGGAGAACACCGCCCTGCCTCTTCGTCTGGCCGGACAACGCAAGGCCCCCGCGCTCGCCGCCGCGGGCGAGGTGCTCGGTCGGCTCGGCCTCGCGGATCTGCGGTGCCGTCGGCCCTCGCAGGTGTCCGGGGGACAGAGTCAACGCGTCGCCGTCGCCCGCGCGTTGGTCCACCAGCCGGCCGTTGTATTCGCCGACGAGCCCACCGGCTCCCTCGACAGTGCAAACGCCACGGCCGTACTGAAGGAGTTCTTGAGCCTGGCGCGGTCCCAGGGGACGGCCGTGGTGCTCGTCACGCACGACGAGCAGGTGGCAGCCCGCGCGGACAGTCACTACAGGATGCGCGACGGCGTTCTGGCGTCCCATACCCGGGAGGCGACGTGAGAGAGCTCCTCCTCGGGTTGCGCCTGCTCCTGGGCAGCGGGCGAGGGAGCCGGGTGAGGTTCCTCCTCATGACCCTGGGCAGTGCGGTTGGCGTGAGCTGCCTCGCCGTGGTCCTGACCATCCCAGGGATCCTGGCCGCCCAGGACTCCCGCATGGCTGCGCGCCAGCCGACCTGTGCCAGGGACTTGCAGGGGCACTGCACCGGCACCAAGGGGGCCCCACGGCAGCTGACCAGGACGGACCCGCTCGGCTCCCGGCCCATGACCCGCGTCTTCATCACACCGGGCACCCAACGCATCGAGCCGCCACCAGGGCTGGTGGAACTCCCGCGCCCGGGTGAGATCGTCCTGTCTCCGCGGCTGCACGAGGTGCTCCAAGAGGAACCAGGGCTGGCCAAACTCCTCCCGGGACGGGAGCGAGGACTCATCGGCGCCCAAGGCCTAGCGAACCCCGATGAGTTGTACGCGTACATCGGCGTCCCCCCGGACAGCCTCAAGGACGCCGACGTCGTGACGCTGTTCGGCATGCCCTACCCGCCGAGCCCCACAGTGGAGAACTCGACGCTCGACATCGTACGGTTCACCCTCGCCGGCGTCGTGCTGCTGCCACTGGCAGTCTTCCTCTCCGTGTGCGCCAGGCTCTCCGCCGCCGTCCGACTACGGCGGTTGGCCGCGCTGCGACTTCTCGGCTTGAGCACGAAGGCTGTCCAACGGGTCAATGCGGCCGAAACGGTGGCTGCCGCCATGCTCGGTGTCGTACTCGGCCTGGGTCTCTACGCCTTCGCCAACCAGCTGATCAGCCGTGCGGGCCTCCCCGGCTTCAAGTGGTATCCGGCTGACGGCGCGCTCAGCTTTTCGACGATCCTCACCTGTCTGGTCGGCTGCCCTGCACTCGCATGGTTCGTGGGGCGGGCGAGTGCTCGGAAGGCGGCGGCGAATCCGCTGGCCGTACGGCGCAGTGCCGTGCAGAAGCCACCCGCCAAGTGGGGGTTGCTGCCGCTCGTTCCCGGGCTGGGCATCGTGGCCGGGTACTGCGTGGCGGGCGCGACGGGCCATGCGCCGCGGGACACGCACGTGTCCGCCGTTCTCATGCCACTCGCCGTCGTACTGGTCGGTGCCGGTCTCGTACTGGCGCTTCCGCTCCTCTCGCGGGCTCTTGCCCGCAGGGTGGCCCGCTCGAGCGGCTCGCTGTCCTTGGGCCTGGCCATGCGTCGCAACGAGGCGGAATCGGGTGGTGCTCTCCGTGTGGCGACGGGCCTGGTCCTGTTGGTCTACGCGGCTTCGCTCGTCCAAGGCGTTCTGATCGAACTCGACCAGGTTTCCAAGCACAACTCACCCGTGCAGATCTATAGCGTCGGGCTCGACGGTGTGACGGCCGAGGAGCAGCATGCTTTGGAGAGCATCAGAGGCCTTCGGGGGCATGCCGTCCGAGTGCGGTCATGGACGGATCTCCGCGTCGACACGTACCAGCCCGGTCTCGACGCGGTGATCGCCACATGCGGCCAGCTGCGAGATTCGGTGCCGAAGGCCGACGGCTGCGTCGACGGCCGTCCCGTCCGGCTGCTGGACGTGGTCAGCGGATATCCTCGCGACGACGTCAAACCGGGAGCAACCTTCCAGTTCCACTTTTGGAAGAGCGGGCACCGCCGCGTCCAGCGACTGAAAGTGCCGCAAGACGTCCTTCGGTACCGCGACTGGGACGACATCCAGGCTATGGACGCGGACGTCCTCCTGCCACCGTCCTTCCTCCCCACCGGCTACCGTCCTGACGGCGCGACCCTGGTTCTGGTCAGCGACTCGAACCCCGAAACAGTGCGAAACGTGCTGGACGGGATCGGCGCCGTCGACCCCACGATCGCCGTGGACCCCTACGGCATCAACGTAACCGCCCTCCAGCAGATCACCGTCGTCAAAACCCTGCTTGCCATCGGCATGGTGCTCGGCCTGATCATCGGTGTGGCCGCCTACCTGGTCGCGACCACGGACCGTGCCATGGAACGGAAGCCGCAGGTCACGGCACTGGCTTTGCTCGGCGCGCGGCCGCGCACCCTGCGGACCGCCCAGGTTGCGCAGGTCGTGCTGCCGTTGACCGTGGGGCTGGTGCTGGCTGTCGTCGCAGGGAAGGCCGCCGAGTCGAGTTACCTCGTCACTGGCGGTGGTGCGATCTTCTGGGACGGCGAGGGTGTTCCGCTGCTGCTCGTGTGTGCGCTCGCGGCCGTTGTCGTCGCCGCGCTCGGGTCGTTGCCGTTGATCGGGCGGCGCATCGACCCCGAGTTGATCCGGCGGGACTGAGCGCCGACAGTGGCGTGGGGCGGTGCCCGGTGTGGGTGCCGCCCCGTTGTGTTGGTCAATCCGGTGTCGCCAGGAGCCCGTTGAGCAGGGCGCGGAGGCCGGGGGCGTATGTGTCCTCGGCGGTCAGGGGGGCCCAGCGGCTCGACACCTCTGCCAGGCGGGGGAGTTCGGCCGGGTCGAGGTCGGCGAAGACGCGGTCGCGGTAGGTCGGGCGGTCGTCGGTCGTGCGCCGGCGGGCCGCTGTCGCACGGACCACGATCTCGCCGGCGGTGTAGTACCAGATCGTCCGGTAGCCGTGCACGGCCTGCTCCAGGGACAGTCCGCAGTCCGTCAGCCCGTCCACCATCTGCTCGACGAACCACAGCGCGGACGTCGACATCAGGTCGTCCGCCGTCAGGACCTCCACGACCCAGGGGCAGGCGGCCAGCACCTCGTGGATCGCGGTCGCGGCGGCGATGACGCGTTCGCGCGGGTCTGCGGGGGGTTCGGACGGCCGGCGCAGGGTCCGGGCGGCGTAGTCGTCCAGCAGGAGGATCAGCAGTTCCTCCTTGTCGCGGACGTGGTGGTACAGGGCCATGGGCGTGCTGCCGATCTCGGAGGCGAGCCTGCGCATGGTCAGCCGGTCCACGCCGTCCTCCGTCACGATCCGGAGCGCCGTCCGGATGATCTCCGCACGGGAGATGCGGGCCGGGCGGCCGGGGGGCTTGCGGGGGGCGGCAGGGGGGTGCGGCATGGCTCCCATCATGCCCTCGGTGTCGGTGCGTCGGGGGCTTGCCTTCCCTGTCTTGTCTCGGCATCTGCCTTCCCCGGCCGCCCAGGTGTCGACAACCAGGATCAGCGCACGCTAGTTTTCTTACATGTATAGAAACTTACGAGGCAGTCCGGCGGCCGTGCTCACTGCCGCCGCTGTGGCCCAGTTCGTCGTCGCTCTCGACATGGCCGTGGTCAATGTCGCGCTTCCAGCGATCCGCACCTCCCTCGGCTTCGCCCCGCTCGACCTCGCCTGGGTCGTGCATGTGTACGCGCTCACCTTCGGCGGGTTTCTGCTGCTCGGCGGCCGGGCCTGCGATCTGTACGGCCCGCGTCGGCTGTTCGTGGCGGGGCTGGTCTGCTTCGGTGTCTGCTCGCTCGCCGGCGGACTCGCCGAGGAACCATGGGAGTTGATCGCCGCCCGAGCGGGGCAGGGCGTGGGTGCCGCCGCCACCGCGCCCGCCGCGCTGGCGTTGCTGACCACCACCTTCACGGACGGCCCCCGGCGTGTCCGCGCCCTCGGAGTGTGGAGCGGGATGAACGCCGTGGGGGGCGCGCTGGGGGTGCTCGCGGGCGGAGTGCTCACCGAGTACGCGGGCTGGCGCTGGGTGATGCTGGTCAATCTGCCCATCGTGGCGACGGCGCTCGCCCTGGCCCGCGTGGCCGTACCGGCCGAGCCCCGGCCGGTCCGGCGCGAGCGGCTGGACGTGCTCGGAGCGCTGCTGGGGACCGGCGGTACGGGTCTGCTGGTGTTCGGTGTCGTACGGACCGACGTGCAAGGGTGGGCGTCGGCAAGGACGTTGACGACGCTCGGCGCCGCCGCCCTCCTGCTGGCGGCGTTCGTCCTCGTCGAATCCCGGGCGACCGCCCCGCTGTTGCGGCTCGGGCTGCTGCGCAGCCGCTGGGTCGTCGGTGCCGATCTGCTGGTGTTCCTCGCCGCGGCCGGGCAGTTCACCGCGTTCTATTTCGTCTCCCTGTACCTCCAGCAGGTCCTGGGCCTCGGCGCCGCAGCGACCGGTGCCGCGTTCCTGCCGTTCTGCGCGGGCTCGGTGGCGGCCACCCTCGTCGCGACCCGCATCGCCGCGGCCCGCTCGCCCCGCACCGCGCTGGTGCCGGGCGCGCTGCTCGCCGCCGCGGGCATGGCCTGGTACTCCCGGATCAGCCCGCACGGCGGCTTCCTCACCGATGTGCTCGGGCCGTCCCTGCTCACCAGCGTCGGCATCGGGCTGCTGTTCGCGCCGGCGGCGGCCGCGGCGACGACCGGTGTCCGGCCCGGCGAGGCCGGGATGGCCTCCGGACTGTTCAACAGCGCACGCCAGCTCGGTGGCTGCATCGGAGTGGCCACCCTGGCCACGGTCGCCGCCCACCGTACGGGCGCGGCCGGCGGTCCCGGCGCGCTCAACGACGGCTACGCCCTCGGCCTGGCCGTCACCGCCGTCCTCTTCCTGCTCGCGGCGGCCGTGGCGATCTGCGTGCTGCCCCGCCACCCGAGCCGGAGTCCGAGCGCCAGTACGAGCCCCACGAGCAGTACGAGCTCCGGGAGCAGTACGAGTCCGAGTAGCGGTACGAGTCCGCGTGCCCGCGTGGAAGGGACAACGCCATGACGATCACCCCCGTCGACCTCTTCTCCTCGATGCTCTTCTTCCTGCCCGACGGCGACGTCCGTTCCGGGGCCCGGCGGATGGCGGACGGTGGCCCCGGTGACTGGCAGGTCGCGGCCTTCCACGTGGAGACCGACGCCGAGGTGCACGCCGATCACTGGGAGGTGCATCCCGACGCGGAGGAGGCCGTGTGCTGCCTGGCCGGCGGTGTGCGGCTGTACTTCCGTCCCGCCGTCGAGGGCGGCGCCGAGGAGATGGTGCGGCTGGGGGCGGGTACGGCCGTGATCGTGCCCCGGGGCCGCTGGCACCGCCTGGAACTGGACGCCCCGAGCGATCTGATGTCGATCACCCGTCGGCGTGGCTCACGTCTGGAGGAACGCACCGGTCCCGGTGACTGATCCGGCACCGCCGGGAAGCGCGGGGGCGGCCCCCGGGTCCCGCCCTTCCCGGCGGCCCCATCGGCTCTGCTGCCTCCTCCCTCAGAAATTGCCGTGGACGTTCACCGGGCCGACCTGGAAGAGGCCGGAGCAGGTCGTCCAGGCGGCCGGGACCAGGGTCGCGGTGCGGGAGGCCGGCGGGTAGACCCGCAGGTAGGAGCCGGTGCGCAGGCAGGGCCCGCCCACCGGGCCGTTGGTGGTGCGCGCGATCGCCGAGGCGGAGTGGGTGGGGGCGAGCGTGACGGTGCCGTAGGGGCTGCCGCTGTGGGTGGCGGCCGGGCCGATCTGGCGGTGCGCGGTGTCCAGGACGCTGACGCCCGGGTAGCCGCGCAGGGCGCAGCCGGTCCTGCTGGTGTTGGTGAACCGGATCGCCCAGTACAGCGATCCCGCCGCGCCCTCCTTGTGGCCCATGGAGATGTGGAGATCGCTCATGGTGCAGGTCCGGGCGGCGGTCGAGGCCGGGGGTGCCGCCGCGTGGGCCGGCGGGGTCGCGCTCCACGCGGCTGACGCACCCGTCAGGCCCAGGAGAGCGGTGGTCAGTACGGCGGTCGAGCCTCGCGCAAATGCAAACATGTCGTATCCGCCTCCATCGGGCGAATCGGTGGATGAGGGTTCACTGTGTTGGATGCGCCCCGGGCCGGAAAAGTTGTGCATCGCCGCCCGTACGTCCACGCGCCGCCCGAGCGCCCGTTCCGCTCGCCGCCCGGGTGTCCGTTTCCCGCGTTCCCCGACACACGGCGGCAACACCCCTTTCGTAATCGGCGTGCATGGTTGATCGTTGGGCCGTGCATCGATGACGAAGACGACCGACGTCAGGGGGCACCGACGATGACGATCAGCCGCAGGGCGCTGCTGGCCGCGGGGGCCGGAGCGGCAGGGGCCGGGTTACTCGCCGGCTGCGGGTCCAACACCGGCCGTGGGGGCGGGGACGCCAACGGGACCCGGCTGTCGCAGTGGTACCACCAGTACGGCGAGGCCGGCACCGAACAGGCCGTCGAGCGGTACGCCGCCGCCTACCGGAAGGCACGGGTCACGGTGCAGTGGCGGCCCGGGAACTACGACCAGCAGACCGCAGCCGCCCTGCTCACCGACTCCGGACCGGACGTCTTCGAGGTGAACGGCCCCACGCTCGACCAGATCCAGGGCGGGCAGGTCGTCGACCTGACCGGTCTGATCGAGGGCGTCAGGGGCGACTTCAATCCGGCCGTGCTCACGCCGAAGACGTACGACGGAAGGGTCTGGGGCATTCCGCAGGTCATCGACATGCAGATGCTCTATTACCGGAGGAGCCTGCTGAAGGACGCCGGGGTCGAGCCGCCCGCCACCCTCGACGCCCTGGTGGACGCCGCGAGGAAACTCACCAGTGGCAAGGTCAAGGGGCTGTTCCTGGGCAACGACGGGGGAGCCGGTGTCCTCGGCGGTACCCCCCTGTACGCCGCCGGGCTCCAGTTCGTCACCGAGGACGGCAAGGTCGGCTTCGACGACCCGGCCGCCGCCCGCACCCTCGGCAAGCTGCACCAGCTGTACGCCGACAAGTCCCTCCTCCTCGGCGCGCCCACCGACTGGTCCGACCCCTCCGCCTTCGTCCAGGGGCTGACCGCGATGCAGTGGTCCGGGCTGTGGGCGCTGCCGCAGATCAAGAAGGAACTCGGCGACGACTTCGGCGTGCTGCCGTTTCCCGGGGACGGCAGCCACGGCAAGCCCGCCGTACCCGTCGGAGCCTACGGTGCCGCCGTCAGTGCGCGCGGCAGGCACCAGGAGGCCGCCAAGGAGTTCGTGAAGTGGCTGTGGGTCGAGCGGACCGACTACCAGGAGGACTTCGCGCTGTCCTACGGCTTTCACATCCCCGCCCGGATCTCCCTGGCCAGGAAGGCGGCCGGGCTGCGGTCGGGCGCCGCCGCCGACGCCGTCCGCTTCACCACCGACCACGGCTACGCCCAGCCCCTGCTGTGGACGCCCGCCTCGCAGACCGCCTACCAGGACGCGCTCAGCCGGATCATCACGAGCGGGGCCGATCCGGCGAGTGAACTGCGGGCCGTCGTACGGAAGGTGACCGGCGAGCTCGACCGTGTGAAGAAGGCGAAGAAGACGTCGTGAGGCGCCGCAGGGCCCTGTGGTTCTGGGTGTTCGTGGGGCCGTTCGCGATCGGGCTCGCGCTGTTCACCTACGTTCCGCTGCTGTGGAGCGTGGGCCTCAGCTTCTTCGATGCCCACAACACGGTCACGCCGACGCACTTCGTCGGGCTGGACAACTACACGGCGATGCTGCAGGACGACGCGTTCGTCGGCAGTCTGAAGACCTTCCTTGTCTTCACCGCGTTCATCGTGCCGGTGACCTATGTGTGCTCGCTCTCCCTCGCCCTGATGGTGAACCGGCTCAAGCGCGCTCGCGCGTTCTTCCGGTCGGTCTTCTTCCTGCCGGCCGCGTGCAGTTATGTCGTCGCCGCGCTGGTGTGGAAGATGTCGATCTTCAACGGGGTGCGGTTCGGGCTGGCGAACACGGTCCTCGGGTGGTTCGGGGGCGATCCCGTCGCCTGGCTGGCCGGCACCGATCCGCCCTGGTACTGGCTGGTCATCGTCACGGTACGGCTGTGGCTGCAGGCCGGGTTCTACATGGTCCTGTTCCTGGCCGGGCTGCAGCGGATCGATCCGGTGCTGTACGAAGCGGCCGCCGTGGACGGGGCCCGGCCGGGGTGGACGGTGCTGCGCCACATCACCCTGCCCCAGCTGCGGGCCACCTCGGTCGCGGTGGTGCTGCTGCTCGTCGTCAACGCCTTCCAGGCCTTCGACGAGTTCTACAACCTGTTGTCCGACGCGCGGGGGTATCCGCCGTACGCCCGGCCGCCGCTGGTCTACCTCTACTACACCGCCCTCGGGCAGGGGCAGAACCTCGGGGTCGGCAGCGCGGGCGCGGTGATCCTCGCCCTGATCATCGCCGTTGTCACGGTGGGGCAGGCGCGGTGGCTGAAACTGGGAAGGACGGACGCCGATGGATGACGCCCTGGTGCGGGCCGGGCGGGCGCTGCGGCTGGCGCTGCTCGTCGTGCTCGCGCTCGTCTTCCTGATCCCGTTCTATCTGCTGGTGCGCAACGGCCTGTCCAGCGAGCAGGACATCACCTCGCCCGAATGGACCTTTGTCCCGGGCGAGTTGAGGTGGGGGAACGTCCGGGAGCTGTTCGCCGACCCGTCCGTGCCGTTCGCCCGCTCCCTGCTCAACTCCGCGCTGATCGCCGTCGCCACGACGCTGGGCACCCTGTTCCTCGCGTCCCTCGCGGGCTACGGCCTCGCCCGTATCCCGTACCGGCACGCGAACAAGGTCTTCTACGGCATCCTCGGCACCCTGCTGGTCCCGGCCGCCGTGACCTTCGTACCGAGCTTCGTGCTGGTGTCGTCGCTGGGCTGGATCTCCACCCTGCGCGGACTGGTCGTCCCGACGCTGTTCTCGGCGTTCGCCTGTTTCGTCTTCCGGCAGTACTTCCTGGGCTTCCCACGGGAGCTGGAGGACGCGGCGCAGGTCGACGGGCTCGGGTACTGGCGCACGTACTGGCTGGTGGTCGTGCCGAACGCGCGGCCGGTGTTCGCGGCGGTCGGCGCGATCGTCTTCCTCGGTGCGTGGAACTCCTTCCTGTGGCCGCTGGTGATCGGGCAGGACCGGAGCGCCTGGACGGTCCAGGTGGCGCTGTCGTCGTTCACGACGTCCCAGGTGATCCGGCTGCACGAGCTGTTCGTCGCGGCCGTCGTGTCGATCCTTCCGCTGCTGCTGGTGTTCCTGTGCTTCCAGCGGTGGATCGTGGCGGGGGTGGAGCGGTCGGGGATCGACTGAACCGGGTCAGGCCGTCGAGCCGCCGTCGACCACCAGGTCGGTGCCGACGACCGAGGCGGCGTCGTCCGAGGCCAGGTAGAGCACGGCGGCGGCGATCTCCTCGACGGTGGCGACCCGGCCGAGCGGGACGTCGGTGCGCATGCGGGCGGCCCGGTCGGCCTCCGTCTCGCCGGGCTGGAAGGACATGTCCGTGGCGGTGGGGCCGGGGCTGACGGCGTTGATGCGCACACCGTCGGCGATGTGGTCCAGGGCGGCGCTGCGGCTGAGCACCGACACGGCCGCCTTGGTGACGGCGTAGCCGGTGGTGCCGCGCAGCCGGCTGTGGACGCCGATCCGGGAGGCGATGTTCACGATGGCCCCGCCGTTCGGCTGGGTCCGCATCCGGGCGACCTCGGCCTGGAGGGCGAGGAGCACGCCGGTGACGTTGACGTCGAGCATCGTGCGCCAGTCCTCCTCGGGCAGGTCCGCCGCGGGCCGCCCACGCCCGGTCATGACGCCGGCGTTGTTCACCGCCACGTCCAGGGAGCCGAACCGGTCCACGGTGGCGGACACCAGGGCCCGCAGGTCGCCGGCGCTGGTGACGTCCGCGGTGACGGCCAGTGCCTTGCCGCCCGCCCGCTCGATCAGGGCCGCCGTCTCCTCCAACGGCTCCCTGCGGCGCCCGGCGACGACCACGTGCGCGCCCTCGCGGGCGAAGGCGACGGCGATGCCCCGCCCGATGCCGCTGCCGGCGCCGGTGACGAGGGCCGTCCGGCCGGAGAAGCGGGCGCGTGCGGTCGAGGTGGCGGTCATGATCTCCCCTTTTTCTTGACCGATCGGTTCAGTAAGAGGTGGTGAAAACGCCCTCCGAGTGGAGGGCGCGCGGTCAGTCGAGCAGGGTCAGGGCCTGCTCCGCCGCGTCGCGGGCACGGGCCGGGTCCGGCGAGGCCTTGCCGACCACCCGCAGGCCCTGGAGCAGGACGAGCAGGGTGCGGGCGAGGGCGAGGGGGTCGCGGTCCGCGGCCAGTTCGGCCTGCGCCTGCGCGCGGACCAGGGCGGAGTGCAGCAGGGTCTCGAGGTGGTCCCAGCTCTGCTCCACCCGGCGGGCGGCGGCCGTGTCGTGCGGGGCCAGTTCGACCGCCGTGTTGGTGACCAGGCAGCCCTGCTCCCGGGTCGCCTCGGCCGTGGCCTCGGCGGCGAACCGCCGCACCAGCGCGCGTACGGCCGGCAGCACCGGGCCGGGCCGGGACAGCTCCCGGGTCAGCAGGGGGTTCTGGGTCTGCCCGTACCGGTCCAGTGCCCTCAGGTACAGCTCGTGCTTGCTGCCGAACGTCGCGTACAGGCTCGCCCTGCCGATGCCCAGGTGCTCGACCAGGTCGGCCATCGACGTCGCCTCGTAGCCGCGCCGCCAGAACAGCTCCAGGGCTGAGCGCAGCGCGGCGTCCGGATCGAACTCCTTGGTCCTGGCCACGTACGGCAGCCTAGGTTTTTCTGGAACGGTCAGTCAAGAGAAGTGGGGATCCGGCAGAGGCTAGGCGGCCCGTACCTCGTACGCCGTCACCCGCACCGCCTCGTCGTCCAGGCACTGCCCGCTGATCAGGTCGAAGCGCTGCTTCAGCAGGGGCGAGGCCACGAACGGGCGGCCGGAGTGGGTGCCGGTCAGGCCGCGGGAGAGGACGGCCGCGCCGGTGAAGGGGTCGCGGTTGTCGACGGCGTACAGCCGGTCGCTGCGGTCGCGGAAGAGGGCCACCTGACGACCGTCCGGCAGCAGGGCGGCCACCCCGCGGCCCGGGGCGAGGGCGCTCAGGTCGCAGGCCGTGAACCAGCCGTCGGCCAGCCGGAGTTGCACCTTGAGGTCGGTGGTCTCGAGAGCCAGGGTCATCGCTGGGCGCTTCCTTCCAGGGCGTCGGCCGCGGTGTCCGAGGGGCGGATGCCGATGGACAGCAGCGGCAGGTCGGGCTTGATCTGGTCACGCTCGGGGACGAAGGCGACGACCGGGTCCGGGGTGTCCGGGGCGTTCACGAAGGACACGAACCGGGCGAGCTTGTCGGGGTCGTTGACGGTCTCGGCCCACTCGTCGCGGTAGTGGGCGACGTGCGCCCGCATCAGCTGTTCCAGTTCGTCACAGATGCCGAGCGAGTCGTGCACCACCACGTCCCGTACGTGGTCCAGGCCGCCGGGGATCCGCTCCAGCCAGGTGCTCGTGCGCTCCAGGCGGTCGGCGGTGCGGATGTAGAACATCAGGAACCGGTCGATGAGACGGACGAGTTCGGCGTCGGACAGGTCCTGCGCCAGCAGATCGGCGTGGCGCGGGGTGGCGCCGCCGTTGCCGCCGACGTACAGGTTCCAGCCGTGGGAGGTGGCGATCACCCCGAAGTCCTTCGACTGGGCCTCGGCGCACTCGCGGGCGCACCCGGAGACGGCGGACTTGAGCTTGTGCGGCGACCTCAGGCCCCGGTAGCGCAGCTCCAGGTCGATCGCCATCCGGACGGAGTCCTGGACGCCGTACCGGCACCAGGTGGAGCCCACGCAGGACTTCACCGTGCGCAGCGCCTTGCCGTAGGCGTGCCCGGACTCGAAGCCGGCGTCCACCAACCGGGCCCAGATCAGTGGCAGTTGCTCGACCCGCGCGCCGAACATGTCGATCCGCTGGCCGCCGGTGATCTTCGTGTAGAGACCGAAGTCCCGGGCGATCTCGCCGATCACGATCAGCTTCTCGGGGGCGATCTCGCCGCCGGGGATGCGCGGCACGACCGAGTACGAGCCGTTCTTCTGCAGGTTGGCCAGGAAGTGGTCGTTGGTGTCCTGCAGGGCCGCCTGCTCGCCGTCCAGGATGTAGCCGCTCGCGCCGATCGCCGGGGCGAGGGAGGCGATGATCGAGCCGACGGCCGGCTTGCAGGTCTCGCAGCCGTCGCCGCCCCGGGCGCCCTCACGGCCGTAGCGGTCCAGGAGGTCCTGGTACGACGTGATGCGCAGGGCGAGGACGATCTCGTACAGCTCCTCGCGGGTCTGGGTGAAGCAGCCGCACAGGCCCTTGTCGACCTCGATGCCGGACGCCGCCAGCTCCGCGTCGACCAGCTGGCCCAGCACCTTCACGCAACTGCCGCAGCCGGTACCGGCCTTGGTGCACTTCTTCACCTCGGGCACGGTGGTGCACGCGTGCTCCGTCACCGCTGCGCGGATCGTGCCCTTGCTGACGTTGTGGCAGGAACAGATGATCGCCTCGTCCGGCAGGGCGGACGGGCCGAGCTGGGCCCCCGAGTCGGCTCCGGCGGGCAGGACGAGCGACTCGGGGGAGATGGGCGGCACCGAGCCGGTCAGGGCGCGCAGGGTGCCGTACGCCTCGGCGTCGCCGACCAGGATCCCCCCGAGCAGCGTGCCGTCGGCGCCGATGACCAGCTTCTTGTACAGGCCGGCACGGGAGTCGGAGTAGACGACGTCCAGGCAGTCCTGGGTGGTGCCGTGCGCGTCACCGAAGGAGGCCACGTCGACGCCGAGCAGCTTCAGCTTGGTGGACAGGTCGGCGCCGGTGAAAGCGGCCTCGTCGGAGGCGATCGTCGCCGCGGCCGTCTCCGCCTGCTCGTACCCGGGCGCCACCAGGCCGTACACCCGGCCGTCCGCCGCCAGCGCGCACTCGCCGATCGCGAACACGTGCGGGTCGGTGACCGTACGGCACTGCTCGTCCACCGTGATGCCGCCGCGCTCGCCGACGGCGAGGCCGCAGTCCCGGGCCAGCTGGTCGCGGGGGCGGACGCCGGCGCTGAACACCACCATGTCGGTGGCGAGTTCGGAGCCGTCGGACAGCTTCATGCCGGTGACGGCACCGGAGGCGTCCGTGACGATCTCCTGCGTGCCCACACCCGTGTGCACGCTCAGGCCCATGCCCTCGATGGTCCGCAGCAGCGCCGCGCCGCCGCCCTCGTCGACCTGCACCGGCATCAGGCGCGGCGCGAACTCCACGATGTGGGTGTCCATCCCGAGGCCCTTGAGCGCGCCGGCCGCCTCCAGGCCGAGCAGCCCGCCGCCGACCACGGCGCCGGTGGCCGCCCGCGTCTTCGCGTACTCCTCGATGGCGAGCAGGTCCTCGATGGTCCGGTAGACGAAACAGCCCTCGGCGTCCTTGTTCGGCACCGGCGGCACGAACGGGTAGGAGCCGGTGGCGAGGACGAGGGTGTCGTACCCGAAGACCCGGCCGGACCTGGCCGTGACCTTCTTCGCCTCTCGGTCGATCGTCTCCGCGGGGTCGCCGACGTGCAGCTCGATGCCGTGCGTGTCGATGAACCCCATGTCGGTCATGGAGAGGTCCTCGGCCGTCCGGCCCGAGAAGTACGAGGTGAGGGCGACGCGGTCGTACGCCGGACGAGGCTCCTCGCACAGCACGACCACGCGGTGCGTGGCGGTCAGGCCGCGCTCGGCGAGCGCTTCGAGGAAGCGCTGGCCGACCATGCCGTGGCCGACGAGCACGATCGTGGGGGTGGCCCCCGGGGCGGTGGTCATCAGGAGCCTCCGTCGTTGGTGAGCAGGTGGAGCAGGGGCCCTTCGTCGGGGAGCGGCTCTGCTCCCTCCCAGGCGCGGGCGAGCGCGCCGACGGTGCCGAGTTCGCCGACGAGGACCCCGCCGACCAGGCGGTCGTCACGGACGACGACCTTGCGGTAGGTGCCGCGGGTGGCGTCGGTGAGCCGTACGACGTCGTCGCCGGGACGCGCCTCGGTCTCGCCGAACGCGGCCAGGTCGAAGGGGGAGCCCTGGCCGGTGAGGGTCAGCCGGGTCAGGGAGCGGGTGCCGTGGTAGCGCGCGCCCGTGTCCGCGGCGAGCAACTCGGCGAGGGTGTCGGCCTGTTCCAGCGCCGGGACGGCCAGGCCGTAGACCGTGCCGTCGTGCTGGACGCAGTCGCCGACGGCGTGGATGTGCGGGTCGGAGGTGCGCAGCGTGTCGTCGACGAGGATGCCTTGGCGGACGGCGAGACCGGCCTGCTCGGCGAGTCCGGTGCGCGGGCGCACCCCGCAGGCGAGTACGACGAGGTCGGCGTCGAGCGTGTAACCGTCGGCCAGCTCCACGGATCGGACGGCCCCCGCGAGGCAGCGCACGTCCCGCACCCGGCACTCGGTGTGCACCTCGACGCCCAGATCCGTGAGGTGCCGCAGCACCAGCCGGGACGCGTCCGGGTCGAGCTGGCGTTCCATGAGCCGCTCGGCCTGCTGGGCGAGGACCACCTGGGCGCCGCGCACGGCGAGCGCGCGGGCGGCGGAGACGCCGAGCAGCCCGCCCCCGATGACGACCGCGCGCACACCCGGCCGGACCGCCTTGGCCAGCCCCAGGCAGTCGTCCATGGTGCGGAACGCGTGGACACCCTCGGGAAGCTGGTGGTCGGGCGTGAACAGGCCGCGCAGCGGGGGCAGTACGGGGTTGGAGCCGGTGGCGAGGACCAGCGTGTCGTATGCGATCGAGCCACCGTCGGCGCAGTGGACGGTCCGGGCGGCCCGGTCGATCCCGGTGACCCGGGCCCGGAGCAGTCCCGCCGGCGCCGGGAGGGCGATCACCTCGGGGGCGTAGCGTCCCGCCAGCACCTCGGCGAGCAGCACCCGGTTGTACGGCGGATGCTCCTCCTCGCCGACGAGCAGCGCGGGCGTGCCCAGCTCACCGAGCCGCCGGGCGAGCCGTACGCCCGCGAGGCCGGCGCCGATCACCACCACACGCGTATTCGAGGTCATGCCCTTGAGCGTGCGGTCCCGACGTTACCCGGCCGCATCACATCTGTTTCCCGTGAGGAACGCTGCCCTCAGCCGCCGCTGCGGGGACGTGTGAGGTCGGGCCGCCGTTCGGATGTGCGCGGCAGGTCCACCAAGCCCGCCGAGTCCTCCCCGCCGTGTCCGTCCGCCACGCGCCGGGCCATCAGGTCCAGGTGCCCGGCGGACAGCCAGGAGCGCCGGCGCCGGTGGGGGCGTGGGGCAGGGGGGCACGTGCCGGGCGGGGAGCCGGCACCGCACGAACCCCTAGCGGCTGCCCGTCAGATGGGCGAAGACCACGACGTTGCCCTGGTAGCCGGTGGCCTTCGAGTAGCCGCCGCCGCAGGTGATGACGCGGAGTTCGGGGCGGGGCGCCGCGCCGTACACCTTGTCGTCGGGGAAGTCGCGGGCCGCGTACACCTCCACCGCGTCCACGGTGAACACGGCCACGCTGCCGTCCCGGCGGTCCACCTCGATGCGGGCGCCCCGCTTGAGCGCGCCCAGGTCGTAGAAGACGGCGGGTCCCTCGGTGTTGTCGACGTGCCCGGCGACGATCGCGGTGCCCGTCTCGCCGGGCATGGTGCCGGACTCGTACCAGCCGGCCAGGTTCTTCTCCCGGGCGGGCGGCACGTCCAGGCTGCCGGACGGGGTGAGGGACAGACCCATCAGCGGGGCGTTCACACGGATCGCGGGGATGCGGATGCGCAGGGGCGGCGACGGTGCGAGCGCGGGGGCCGTGAGGCGCTCCTCGCCCGGATCCGGGCGGCCCTCGGCGGCGGCCGGCTGCGGTGGCGTGTCCGTCCCGGCACCGCCGCCGAGCAGCCACACCCCGAATCCGAGGGCCACGACGGTGAGCGCGGCTATCGCGGTGTCGCCGAGCCGGTCACGCCTGGCGCTCCTGCGCATACGAACCCCTCTCCCGGGGGCGAGCCCCCGAAGTCCCAGGGACGACACCGAATGCCGGGGGCGGCCCCGAAGGCCGGGATGATCCCCGTCCCGTGGGGATGATCCCCCGTCCCCCGGGAAAGGCCTCCCGACTGCGGGGATGATCCCGTCCCGTGGGATGAACTCCCGTCCCCCGGGAAGGGCCTCCCCACTGCGGGGATGATCCCGTCCCGTGGGATGAACTCCCGTCCTCTGGGAAAAGCCCCCGACCGTGGGGATGATCCCCGTCCCGTGGGCGTGATCCCCAGGCCGTGGGGAAGATCCCCGACCGCGGGGCGGTCCCCGGAGCGAGGACGGTCTCCGGATGGAGGACGGTCCCCGGGGCGAGGGCGGTCCCCGGGCTGAGGGTGGTCCCGGAGGTCCCTTCCCCCTCCGGGCCGCGAGGGGCATCGGACCCGGAGGGGGCGGGACATGCGGTACCGGCCGACGGACAGCGGAGGGTGTCCGTCAGATCCCGTCGCCTCTCGCCCGGCGATGCAGGAGCCAGGTACCGCCCGCGGCGGCGACGGCCAGTGCCGCCACACCCGCCGTGGTCTGTACGGGGCCGGGGCCGAGTGCGCCGCCGACCCCCGTCTTCACGCTTCCCCGCGGCTGCACCTGGTCGTGCGCCGCGCTCAACGCCACCACCAGGTCGCCCCTCACCTGCCGGTCGCCCGTCGCGCAGGTGGCGACGATCTCGTAGGTCCCCGGCTGCGCGCTCGGCGGCACCTGGAACTGGCCGGTCGCCTCGCCCTCGTGCGAGCTGGGCGCCAGGGTGAAGGTACCGGCGCCGACCGCGCCCGCGTCCCCGGTCGCCGAGCCCTTGTCCCCGCACGCGGCGGTGTTCACCGTGACCTGGCCGCCGGGGGTCACCGTCGAGGGGGACACCTCCAGGCTTCCGGTGCCGCCGGCGTGGGCGGGTGCCGCGGCTGCCACGACGAGCGCGGTACCGGTCAGCAGACGGGCGGTGCGGCGCATGGTGCTCCCCCGGGGCTTCGGGTCTCGGTCCGTTCGTTACCGAGGTAAGTCGCAGTCCGGGAGTTCCGCTCCCTGAGAGGCCGTCAGAAATGCGGTGAACGGGTGTCGCCCCCGGCCCCCACACGGCCTAGCCCGCGTGAAGTCCGGGCAGGTCACGGGGCGTGTGCGGGCCGGGGCGAGAAACCGGTGGGAAGAGAACACGAATGGCCGAGAGGGCCGGTGCCCGCCCAGGCACCGGCCCTCCCGTGGTGCACGCTGCTCCGCGTGTCCGCAGCTCAGTTGACGTTGACGGCACTCCAGGCCGCCGCCACCGCGTTGTACTCCGTGCTGCCCGCGCCGTACAGGTCCTTGGCGGCGTTCAGGGTGGCGGTGCGGGCTCCGGCGTAGTTCGTCGAGGAGGTCATGTAGACCGTCAGCGCCCGGTACCAGATCTTGCCGACCTTGTCCCGGCCGATGCCGGTGACCGTGGAGCCGTTGTACGTCGGCGAGTTGTAGCTGACGCCGTTGATCGTCTTCGCTCCGCTGCCCTCCGCGAGGAGGTACGCGAAGTGGTTGGCGACTCCGGAGGAGTAGTGGACGTCGAGGTTGCCGACCGAACCGCTCCAGTAGTCCGCCGAGTTGCCGTCCTTGGACGGCTTGTCCATGAAGCGCAGGGCGGGCTGGCCGAAGCCGGACTTCACGATCTTCTCGCCGATGAGGTAGTCACCGGGGTCGGAGGGGTTGTTCGCGTACCACTCGACCATCGTGCCGAGGATGTCCGAGGTGGCCTCGTTGAGCCCGCCGGACTCGCCCGAGTAGGTCAGCGCGGCGGTCTTGGAGGTGACGCCGTGGGTCATCTCGTGCCCGGCGACGTCGAGGGCCACCAGCGGTCCGAAGGTGGTCCCGTCACCGTCGCCGTACGTCATGCAGAAGCAACTGTCGTCCCAGAAGGCGTTGTTGTAGCTGCTGCCGTAGTGGACGCGGTTGTACGAGCCCTTGCCGTCGCCGCCGATGCCGTTGCGGCCCTGGACGTTCTTGTAGTAGTCCCAGGTCTCGTTGGTGCCGTACTGGGCGTCGACGGCGGCCGAGGCACGGTCGGAGGTGGTGCCGCTGCCCCAGTGGTTGTCGGCGTCCGTGAACAGGGTCGCGGGCGCCCGGCTGAAGCAGATGCCGAAGAAGCACAGGTCGGTCTTGCCCTCGGCGTCACCGGTGAAGGTGTTGCCGCGCGTGGGGTCCTTGAGCTGGTACGACGATCCCGACTGGGTCGTCTGCAGCGGCACCGTCCCGCTGTACAGCGACTTGCCGTCGCCGGCGGCGGTCTCGATGCTGTCCCAGGCGTCGATCTGGCGGCCGGTGCGGGCGTCGGTCAGCACGGTCCGGGCGACCGGGTTGCCGAGCGAGTCCAGGCCCGCCGCGTTGGTGCGCCAGGCGAGCTTCGGGGCGCCGTGCAGGGCGTCGACGATCAGCTCGGGCTTGGCCTTCACCTGCTTGAGCGCGTTGCCGAGGTTGGCGGCGCGCAGGGCGTTCACGGCGAGGTCGGCGGCCTTGGGGGCCGAGACCTCCGGGACGACGGAGGTGAGGGATATCGTGCCGCGGGTCGCCCGGTTCGCGCTGCGGTAGGCGCCGTCCCGGGCCAGGTGGACCACGAAGTCGCCGCCCAGTACGGGCAGTCCGTGGTAGGTCCGGTCGTAGCGGACGTGCTGGGTGCCGTCCTTGTCCACGATCACGTCGCGGACACGGGTGTGCTCGGCGGAGGTCAGGCCCAGGCCCGTGGCATGGGCCAGGAGCGCCGTGGCCGCGTTCTGGATCGCGGTGGACCGGGTCGGTCTGGTGTCGGCGTGGGCGGCGGGGGAGAGGGTGACGGTCAGCAGGGTCGCGGTGGTGACGGCGACGCCGGCGGCGGTGGTGGTGAGACGACGGGTTCCTCGGACGTGCGGGCGTATCCGGCTCATCTGTCTCCTCGGGGAGGCGCCGATCTGGGCGTGGGGGTGGCGCTGATGTCCACAGAGATTTAAGGGGCCCTGACATGTCATGTCCATAGCCGCTACATGGAGATGTGTGAGGAGCCGAAGGGGGTACAGAATCGTTTCCGTGATCACTGAGGAGCCCGCGCCGTCCGGGACCCCGCTGCCGTTCTTCGTCTACGGCACCCTCCGCCCCGGCGAGGCCAACCACGACCTGTTCCTGCGGGGCCGCACCGCGTCGGCGGAACCGGCCCGGCTGCCCGGCGCGGAGCTCTACGACGGCCCCGGCTACCCCTACGCCGTCGAGTGCCCCCGCGGCGGGATCCGCGGCGAACTGGTCACCGCCCGGCCGGAGACCTACACCGAACTGCTCGCCGCCCTGGACCGCCTGGAGGAGTACGCGCCGGGCGACCCGCGCAACCTGTACGAACGGGTCGCCCTGGACGTCGTGCGCACCGCCGACGGCACCACCGCCCGCGCCTGGGTCTACCTGGCCGCTCCGCGCATCGCCGCCCGGCTGCGCTCCACCGGCACCCCCATCGACGGCGGCGACTGGCGCAGGCGCTGATCAGTCCGACGGCACGCCTACCTCCGCACGGTCTCCACCCGCACCGCGCACGACTTGAACTCCGGCATCCCGCTCGTCGGGTCGAGGGCCGGATTGGTGAGGGTGTTGGCGCGGCCCTCGCCCGGCCAGTGGAACGGCATGAAGACGGTGTCGGGGCGGATGGCCGAGGTGATGCGGGCGGGGGCCACGGCCCGGCCGCGTCGGGAGACCACACGGACCGGGTCGCCCTCGGCCGCGCCGATCCGGGCCGCGAGGCGCGGATGCAGCTCCACGAAGGGCCCGGGGGCGGCCGCGTTCAGCTCGGCGACCCGCCGGGTCTGCGCCCCCGACTGGTACTGGGACACCACCCGGCCGGTGGTGAGCAGGAGCGGATACTCGGCGTCGGGCTCCTCCGCCGTCGCCCGGTGCGCCACGGCGGCGAACCGGGCGCGGCCGTCCTCTGTGGCGAAACGGTCCAGGAAGAGCCGGGGGGTGCCGGGGCGGGCCGCCCCGGCCGTCCCCTCCGGGCACGGCCAGAACACCCCGTTCTCCTCCGCGAGGAGCCGGTAGGTGATCCCCGAGTAGTCGGCGGGGCCGCCCGCACTCGCCCGGCGCAGTTCCTCGAAGACCTCCTCGGGGTCCGTCGGGAAGCCCTTCGCCACGCCCAGCCGGGCCGACAGCTCGTGCAGGACGTACAGGTCGCTGCGGACCCCGGGCGGCGGGGCGACCGCCTGGCGGCGCAGCAGGACCCTGCCCTCCAGACTGGTGGTGGTGCCCGTCTCCTCCGCCCACTGGGTGACCGGCAGCACGACGTCCGCCAGCTGGGTCGTCTCGGACAGGACCACGTCGGCCACCGCCAGGAAGTCCAGCGAGCGCAGCCGTTCCTCGACGTGGGCCGCGCGCGGCGCCGACACCACCGGGTTGGAGCCCATCAGCAGCAGCGCCCGTACGTCCGTGCCGAGGGCGTCGAGGAGTTCGTACGCGCTGCGTCCGGGGCCGGGGAGGGTGTCCGGGTCCACGCCCCACACGCCCGCCACATGCGCCCGCGCCGCCGGGTCGTCCAGCTTGCGGTAGCCGGGCAGCTGGTCCGCCTTCTGCCCGTGCTCGCGCCCGCCCTGCCCGTTGCCCTGCCCGGTCAGGCACCCGTACCCGGACAACGGGCGGCCGGCCCGGCCGGTCGCCAGGCACAGGTTGATCCACGCGCCCACCGTGTCCGTCCCCTTGGACTGCTGCTCCGGCCCGCGCGCCGTGAGCACCATCGCCGACTCCGGCTCGCAGAACAGCCGCACCGCCTCCCGGAGCTCGGGAACGGACACCCCCGTGACCCGCTCCACCTGCTCCGGCCAGTGCGCCATCGCCGCCGCCCGTGCCTCCTCCCAGCCGGTGGTCCGCTCCCGGATGTACTCCTCGTCCGTCCGCCCCTCGGCCACCACCAGGTGCAACAGGCCCAGGGCCAGGGCCAGATCGGTGCCGGGGCGGGGTGCGAGGTGCAGGTCCGCCTGCTCGGCCGTCCTCGTGCGGCGCGGGTCGACGACGATCAACGTGCCGCCGTTCTCCCGCAGTTCCGTGAAGAACCGCAGCGCCGGCGGCATGGTCTCCGCGAGGTTCGACCCGACCAGGATCACGCACCCCGTCTTCGGGATGTCCTCCAGCGGGAACGGCAGCCCCCGGTCGAGACCGAACGCCTTCGTACCGGCCGCCGCCGCCGACGACATGCAGAAACGGCCGTTGTAGTCGATCTGCGAGGTGCCCAGCACCACCCGCGCGAACTTCCCCAGCGTGTACGCCTTCTCGTTGGTGAGCCCGCCCCCGCCGAACACGCCCAGGGCGTCGGCGCCGTACTCCTCGCGCGTGCCCCCGAGCCGCTCGGCGATCCGGTCGAGCGCCGCCTCCCAGCTCGCCTCGACCAGCCGGCCACCGGACCGGACCAGCGGCGAGGTCAGCCGCACCGCCGGCGACAGCACCTGGGCCGCCGTACGGCCCTTGCCGCACAGCGCACCACGGTTGACCGGGAAGTCCGTCCGCTCGGTCACCTCGACGCCCCCCTGCGGCAGGGGCGTGACGTTCATCCCGCACTGCAGGGCGCAGTACGGGCAGTGGGTGGGCGTCGAGGCGATCGTGTCCATGCCGCCAGCGTGCGTCGACCGTGTTACGGCCCCGGCCGCTCCCGGTTACACGCCCGGCACGGCGACCTCCCCGCCGGGCCGGGGACGACGTGAGATCCCGGGTCCCGGCCCGTGCCTACTGCCGGTTCAGGGAGCGGGTGACGCCCGCCGCGATCGTCGTCGCCAGCACCCAGCCGGCGGCGATCAGCGCATACGCCAGCCACTGGTACCAGCCGCGCGGCGCGTAGGCCCCCTCCTGGCCGAAGTCGATGATCGGCAGCAGCAGGTCGAGGGTGTAGAAGAGCGGGTTGAACGCGGGCGCCTCGGACGCTTTGAGGGCGGGCGGATGGTGCAGGGCGAAGGCGAGCGTGCCGGTGCACAGCAGGAGCAGCAGCCAGCCCGCGGCCCGCATCGGGCGGAAGCCGTAGCCGACGGCCACGTCCTGGAGGCAGCCCCACAGCCGGGCGTAGGGCGGCAGGGTGCCGCGGTGGCGGCGGAGCTTGGCCAGCTGGACGGTGCGGGCGGCGGCGTCGTCGCCCACCGTGCGGTACGCCGTGGTCAGCTGTTCGTAGGGGTGCGGAAGGTAACCGGCCGGCTCGCGTTCGAGCAGCGGAAGACGCCGCTCGGCCGGGAGGTGCGGGGTCAGGACGCGGTAGCCGAGCCCGTCGATCCGGACCTGCCGGGGCCACACCTCGGGCGGTACGTGCAGCAGGTCGAGCTGGGCACGGCGCAGATTGACGGATCCCTCGATCGGCGCGGCCTCCCGCAGCCACAGCTCGCCGATGACACTGCTGCTGGCGCGCAGGGCCACTCCCTCCGGATGGGACAGGCGGGCGTACGCGAGGTTGAGCTGGTGGGGAATCCGGGCGCCGCGCAGATTGAACCGCCCGTGGGCGCGCAGCCGCATCCCGCGCAGATCCGTGCCGACCGTAAGGGTCTCGGCGTCCAGTGCCGTGCCGCCGGGGTTCTGCAGCACGGCGTCGTCGAGGTTCACCTGCCCGCCCACGGTGGTCCCCTTCAGCCGGAACTCGCCGTGGGTGACGAGCCCGACGGCCCACACGTCCGTGCCCACATCGGCGTGGTTGAGCTGGAGCACGGGTTCCTCGGGGACCTCTGCGCCGGTGCCGAGCCGGGCCCCGTTGGCGAAGAAGGCGCCGGACAGCTTCGCCCCCGCCAGCCGTACCGGACCCGCGATGCGGCAGCAGGTGATCCGCAGCACCCCGTCCACGTGGAGGGTGCCCGCGGTGAGCCCCGGAAGGACCGAATCGGTCAGCACCAGGGCGGGGATCCTCGCCCCGTACAGGTTCGGGGTCTCGTCGAAGTGGCAGGCCCGCAGCCGGACCGGGTGCTCCACCTTCCCGTACATCAGGTGAAGCACCCCGGTGACGCGCGCGCCCCACACCTTCAGACCGGCGATCCGCCCCTCCCGTACCGGGCCGTCCAGCAGCAGTTCCCGCAGCACCTCCGCCCGCAGCGTGCGCTCGGGACCCCACGAGGCGCCCGTCGTGGGGTCCTCGTCGTCGCCCGCCCGGAAGTCGACCCCCTCGCCGAGCGGGAAGGCGTCGCGGACGCGGCGCTCGGCCGGTGTCAGGTCCGTGATCTCCATGCTCAGTCCCGCGGCCGGGCCAGCGCCTCCGTGACCCCGTGCTCCCGCGGGCCCAGGAACGTCGGGTCAGGGTGGAACACCGCGTCCAGCACCGCCTTGCCCGCCGCGAACACCTCGCGCGTGCCGCCGTAGTACCAGGTCACGTCGTGCTTGTCGGCCGCCCCGACCCCGTACGAGTCCACTCCCGCCGCCTCACACAGCGCCACCGCCCGCCGGATGTGGAAACCCTGGCTGACCAGCACCGCCCGGTCCACACCGAAGATCCTCCTGGCCCGCACACACGAGTCCCAGGTGTCGAACCCGGCGTAGTCGCTGACGATCCGCCGGTCCGGCACCCCGTGCTTCGTCAGGTACGCACGCATGGCGTCGGGCTCGTCGTAGTCCTTGCGGCTGTTGTCCCCGGTGACCAGGACGACCTCGACCCGTCCGGCCCGGTACAGCTCGGCCGCCGCGTCCAGCCGGTGCGCGAGATACGGCGACGGCTCCCCGTTCCACAGCCCGGCCCCGAACACCAGGGCGACCTGCGCCCGCGGGGCGTCCGCCGTCGTGCGCAGCCGGTCCGCCGTGGACACGTACAGCCAGGTCGCCGGCAGCAGCGCCAGCACACACCCGGCCATCACGGCCTGCACCAGCCGCCGCTGCCCCCGACGGGAGCGCGGCAGCCGCGGTCGACGGATCCTCATACGGCCCCCCAGGCATCGGCTTGTCGACCATGGAGGACGCCGGCGACCCCGATCCGGTTCGCCTCACATCGAGCATCCGTACGACGTGAAGCCACGGAAAACGCTCGTGACGGTCCGGCAACGGCCCCGCAACCTGACCCCGGCAGGATCCTTCCATGACGGCGTCGCACCCTCCCCGCTCCGAGTCCGACATCCACCTCGACAGCACGGCGCACCTCATGAACAGCATCGGCAACCGGCTCGCGGGGCAGCTCCGGCTCGTCCCCCCGCCCGTCCGCCGCCGCCCGGTACCGCCCGCGCTCGTCCTGGTCGCCCACGGCAGCCGCGACCCGCGCGCGCTGGAGACCGTACGGGCGGTGCGGGACCGGGTACGGGAACTGCGCCCCGGCCTGGCCGTCCACCTGGGCCACATCGAGCTGAACGAGCCCCTGCTCCCGGACACCCTCACCGCCCTCGGCGACACCCCCGCCGTCCTGGTCCCGCTGCTCCTCTCCCGCGGCTACCACGTCAAACAGGACATCCCCGGGATGGCCGCCGCGGCGAGGGCGAGCACCCGGGTGGCCGCCCCGCTGGGGCCGCACCCGCTCCTGACGGAGACCCTGTACGACCGGCTGGTCGAGTCCGGCTGGCCCACGGCCATGGACCCGGCCACCCGCCGCGCGAGCGCGGTGGTCCTGGCCGCCGCCGGCTCCCGCGACCCCGACTCGGCGACGGACACCCGCCGCACCGCCCGCCTCCTCGCGGACCGGTTGGGGGTCCCGGTCGTCCCCGCCTACGCCTCGGCGGCGACCCCGACGGTCCCGGCGGCCGTCCGCGCACTGGCGGCCCGCGGCCGGCACCGGGTGGCGGTCGCGTCGTACTTCACCGCGCCGGGGCGTTTCGCCACGCAGTGCGCGCAGGCGGCCCCGTGGATCGCGGCGGCCCCCCTGGGCGCCCACCCGGCGACGGCCCGCCTGATCCTGCACCGGTACGACCAGGCACGGGCGGCGAGGCAGGCGGAACTGGCGTCAGCCTGAGGCGAGGGGCGGCGAGACCCCCCCGGGGGGCGCGGGGCCGTGCCGGAAACGCGGCTGCCGCCGCGCGGGCGCGATGCGGCCACGACGCACCCGCGGCCACCCGACAACAGAACCCGGCGGACGGGTGGGCTTAGTGTCGAGGCATGGAAGGCACCGTATGCAGCTACGACCCGGCTGCCATGGAACGCTGGGCCACAGAACCGGACAAACGCCCCGGCCGGACCGCCTTCCAACGCGACCGCGCCCGCATCCTCCACTCCGCCGCCCTGCGACGCCTCGCGGGCAAGACCCAGGTCGTCACGCCAGGAGCCCACAGCCAGGTCTGGGACGCCAGCCCCAGGACACGGCTCACCCACTCCCTGGAGTGCGCCCAGGTCGGCCGGGAGCTGGGCGCGGCCCTCGGCTGTGACCCCGACCTGGTGGAGGCGGCCTGCCTCGCCCACGACCTCGGCCACCCGCCCTTCGGCCACAACGGCGAACAGGCCCTGAACGACTTCGCGGACGACTGCGGCGGTTTCGAGGGCAACGCCCAGTCCCTCAGACTCCTCACCCGCATCGAACCGAAACGGTTCACCGAGGACCGCTCCGTCGGCCTCAACCTCACGCGCGCCACCCTCGACGCCGCCACGAAGTACCCCTGGCCGCGCGGCGCCCACCCCGCCGACCCGGCGTCGAGGAAGTTCGGCGTCTACGAGGACGACCGCCCCGTCTTCGACTGGGTCAGGGCGCACGCCCCCGGTACCCGCACCTGCTTCGAGGCCCAGGTCATGGACTGGTCGGACGACGTGGCCTACTCGGTGCACGACGTCGAGGACGGCCTGCACGCCGGCCACATCGACCCCAACTGCCTGCACGCCGAGCCCGAGCGGCAGGCGGTGTTCGAGGTCGCCGTCGGCCGCTACGTCCCCGCCGGCACCGACCCGGCCGAACTCTCCGCCGCACTCGACCGGCTCCAGGACGAGGAGTGGTGGCCCCACGGCTACGACGGCACCGCGGTCGCGCAGGCCCGCCTGAAGGACGCGACCAGCCAGCTCATCGGCCGGTTCTGCCTGGCCGCCGAGAGCGCCACCCGCGCCGCGTACGGCAGGGGCCGGCTCACCCGCTACGGCGCCGAACTGGTCGTACCCCGCGCGGCCCGCATGGAGTGCGGGGTGCTCAAGGCGGTTGCGGACCTGTACGTGATGCAGCGCGCCGAGCAGGAGCGGCTGCGCGCGGACCAGCGGGTCGTCGTGGCGGAGCTGGCGCAGGCGCTGACCGCCCGCGCCCCCGACGGGCTGGATCCGCAGTTTCGGGCGCTCTTCGACGGGGCAGGCGACGACCACGCGCGCAAGCGGGTGATCGTCGACCAGATCGCCTCCCTCACCGACGCCTCGGCGCGCTCGCTGCACGCGAGACTGACGGGGCATATGTGAGAGGAAAGTGACCCGCGGTGGCCTGATCGGGTCACCCCCTCTTCCCGCAGCAGGCCGCGTGCGGGACGCTCGCATGTGGCGGCACCCTTACGAGGAGGCATCAAGTGGTCGACGCGGATCAGACATTCATCATCGTCGGAGGCGGTCTCGCCGGTGCGAAGGCGGCCGAGACGCTCCGCGCGGAGGGCTTCACCGGCCGGGTGATACTGATCAGTGACGAGCGCGACCACCCCTACGAGCGCCCGCCCCTGTCCAAGGGCTACCTCCTCGGCAAGGAGGAGCGCGACAGCGTCTTCGTCCACGAGCCCGCCTGGTACGCGCAGAACGACATCGAGCTGCACCTCGGCCAGACCGTCGACCGCATCGACCGTACGGCGAAGACGGTCCGCTTCGGCGACGACGGCACCCTCGTGCGCTACGACAAGCTGCTGCTGACCACCGGCGCCGAGCCCCGCCGCCTGGACATCCCGGGTACGGACCTGGCCGGCGTGCACCACCTGCGCCGGCTCGCGCACGCCGAGCGGCTCAAGGGCGTCCTGCAGCACCTCGGCCGGGACAACGGCCACCTCGTGATCGCGGGCGCCGGCTGGATCGGCCTGGAGGTCGCCGCGGCGGCCCGCGAGTACGGCGCCGAGGTCACGGTGATCGAGCCGGCGCCGACCCCGCTGCACGGGGTGCTCGGCCCCGAGCTGGGCGGCGTCTTCGCGGAACTGCACCGCGAGCACGGCGTCCGCTTCCACTTCGGGCGCCGGCTCACCGAGATCGTCGGCCAGGACGGCATGGTCCTCGCGGCCCGCACCGACGACGGCGAGGAGCACCCGGCGCACGACGTCCTCGCGGCGATCGGCGCGGCACCGCGGGTCGCTCTCGCGGAGGCGGCGGGGCTGGAGATCGCCGACCGGGCGGGCGGCGGCGGCATCGTCGTCGACGAACGGCTGCGCACGTCCGACCCCGACATCCACGCGGCCGGGGACGTGGCGAACTTCCCGCTCGCCCGGTTCGGCACCCGGCTGCGGGTCGAGCACTGGGCCAACGGGCTCAACGGCGGCCCGGCGGCGGCCCGCGCCATGCTCGGCCGGGACGTCACCTACGACCGCGTTCCCTACTTCTTCACCGACCAGTACGACCTGGGCATGGAGTACAGCGGCTGGGCGCCGCCCGGCTCGTACGACGAGGTGGTGATCCGGGGTGACGCCGGCAAACGGGAGTTCATCGCGTTCTGGCTGAAGGAGGGACGCGTGCTGGCCGGGATGAACGTGAACGTGTGGGATGTCACAGAGCCGATCCAGAAACTGATCCGAGCCGCGGTGCCGGTGGATCCCGAGGCCTTGGCCGACCCGCATGTTCCGCTGGACTCGCTCGCCTAGGCGTCCGCCCCCGTCCGCCGTCGCGCGCTGCACGTGCCCCATGCGTGTCAGCGCGCCCCCGTAGAATTCACGCGTGGCAGGACGGATCAACGACGAGGACGTGAAGGCGGTACGGGACGCGGTCCCGATCGACGCCGTGGTCTCCGAGTACCTCCAGCTGCGCAACGCGGGCGGCGGCAACCTGAAGGGCCTGTGCCCGTTCCACGACGAGAAGTCGCCGTCCTTCCAGGTCAGCCCGGGCAAGGGACTCTTCCACTGCTTCGGCTGCCAGGAGGGCGGCGACACCATCACCTTCGTGATGAAGGTGGACCACCTCTCCTTCTCGGAGGCGGTCGAGCGGCTCGCCGCCCAGGCCGGCATCACCCTGCGCTACGAGGAGGGCGGGTACAACCCCGCCCACCAGCGCGGCGAGCGCATCCGCCTGGTCGAGGCGCACAAGGTCGCCGCGCAGTGGTACGCCGAGCAGCTCGCCACCGGCCCCGAGGCCGAGACCGGCCGGGTCTTCCTCGCCGAGCGCGGCTTCGACCAGGCCGCCGCCGTCCACTTCGGTGTCGGCTACAGCCCCCAGGGCTGGGACCACCTCACCCGCTATCTGCGCGGCAAGGGCTTCACCGACAAGGAGCTGATCCTCTCCGGCCTGTCCCAGGAGGGCCGCCGGGGCCCCATCGACCGGTTCCGGGGCCGCCTGATGTGGCCGATCCGGGACATCGGCGGCGAGGTCGTCGGCTTCGGCGCCCGCAAGCTGTACGAGGCGGACAACGGCCCCAAGTACCTGAACACCCCCGAGACGGCGATCTACAAGAAGAGCCAGGTGCTGTACGGCATCGACCTGGCGAAGAAGGACATCGCGAAGGCCAGCCGGGCGGTCGTGGTCGAGGGCTACACCGACGTCATGGCCTGCCACCTCGCCGGTGTGACGACCGCGATCGCCACCTGCGGTACGGCCTTCGGCGGCGAGCACATCAAGATCCTCCGCCGCCTCCTCATGGACAACGGCTCGGCCCGCGTGATCTTCACCTTCGACGGCGACGCGGCCGGGCAGAAGGCCGCCCTGCGCGCCTTCGAGGACGACCAGAAGTTCGCCGCCGAGACGTACATCGCCATCGCGCCGGACGGCATGGACCCGTGCGAACTGCGCCTCGCGAAGGGCGACGAGGCGGTGGCGGACCTGGTCGAACCCCGCACGCCCCTCTTCGAGTTCGCACTCCGCCAGATCCTGAGCCGCTACGACCTCGACACCCCGGCCGGCCGCGCCGCCGCCCTGGACGAGGCGGCGCCGATCGTGGCCCGCATCAAGAACAGCGGCGCCCAGCACGAGGTCGCCGTCGAGCTGGCCGGCATGCTCGGGATCCTCGACACCCAGTTCGTGGTCCGGCGGGTCGCCCAGCTGGCCCGCTGGGCGAGGGACCGCGGCGGAAAGGCCCCGCAGCGGGACCGCCCCCGCGGCCCGGAACACCAGTGGGCGGCCACCGCCAACCCCGCCGCCCCCGGCCCCGCACTGACCCTGCGCAACCCTGTCTACGCCGCCGAACGCGAACTGCTCAAACTCGCCCTGCAGCGCCCCGAGTTGGTCTCCCCGGCCTTCGACGCGTACGGCGTGGACGAGTTCACCGCGCCGCCCTACGCGGCCGTACGCCAGGCGGTCGCGGAGGCGGGCGGGGCCGAGTACGGCGTCCCGGACCCGCAGGAATACCTCGTCCGCGTCCGCGAGGCCGCACCGGACGACACCGTCCGCGCGATGGTCACCGAGCTGGCCGTCGAGCCGATCCTGCGCCGCACGGTCGACGAGACCTATGCCGGCACGGTCCTGGTGCAGATCCGCCGCCGCGCCGTCGAGCGCCGCATCCGCGACATCCAGTCCCAGCTGACCCGTCTCTCCACCGGCGGCGACCCCGCCCAGCTGGCCTCGGTCCAGAACGAGATGTGGATCCTCCAGCAGTACGACCAGGCCCTGCGGGAGCGGGGGGCGGAGGCGCTGTAGGACGCCTCCGCGGGATCAGACCTCGGGGGACTGGTCGGGCGGTGTGACGCCGAGGTGGTTCGTGGTCGCTCCGACGTGCACGGTGAGCGATTCGAGCTGCTCCATCATCGCCACCTGCCCGGACACCAGGGCGCCGAGCAGCTTGCTGTGCTATTCCGCCACGGCCCCGTGGCCCGCAGTTGCCAATCGCATAGTCCAACGACCTGAGTAAACGACCGGTCACGAAGCGGACGCAAAAAGTCACCGCAAGCCCCTCGTGGCGGGGATGCGTCTTCCCCCACACTGGGGGCGGTGCCCGAGTCCTCGGAGCGCAGGCCGTCGACTCTCCACTCCCGAAGTACCGCTGCCGCACACCTTCAGCAGCGATCATCCTGGAGGTCGCCCCCGTGCAGACCCAGACCCTCACCCAGACCGACAGCGCCACCAGCGCCACCAGCACCACCGCGGACGATCCGGACGCGGAGACGGACGTCCTCGTGGCCGTACCCCCGCAGAGCCGCGCCGCCCTGCATCCGGAGACGGGGCCGGCCGAACCGGCGGAACCACCGGCGGAAGCGCTCACGGACGAGCCCGAAGAGGCCGCAGAACCGCTGGAGGCCGCCGAGCCCGTCGAGACCCGGGTCCCGGCCCGGGCCGACACCGGCGGCCCCTCGGCCGACCTGTTCCGCCAGTACCTGCGCGAGATCGGCCGCATCCCGCTGCTCACCGCCGCCGAGGAGGTCGAACTCGCCCGCCGGGTCGAGGCCGGCCTGTTCGCCGAGGAGAAGCTGAGCAACACCCCCGATCCCGACAGCCAGTTGGCCCTCGACCTGGACCGGCTGGTCGTCATGGGCCGGGTGGCCAAGCGGCGGCTGATCGAGGCCAATCTGCGGCTGGTCGTGTCCGTCGCCAAGCGGTACGTCGGCCGAGGCCTGACCATGCTCGACCTGGTCCAGGAGGGCAACCTCGGGCTGATCCGGGCCGTCGAGAAGTTCGACTACGCCCGTGGCTACAAGTTCTCGACGTACGCCACCTGGTGGATCCGCCAGGCCATGTCGCGTGCCCTGGCCGACCAGGCCCGGACCATCCGCGTCCCGGTCCACGTGGTCGAGCTGATCAACCGGGTCGTCCGCGTCCAGCGCCGCATGCTGCAGGAGCGGGGCTACGAGCCGACACCCGAAGAGGTCGCCGTCCATCTCGACCTGCCGCCCGAGCGGGTCTGTGAGGTCCTGCGCCTCGCCCAGGAACCGGTCTCCCTGCACGCCCCGGTCGGCGAGGAGGAGGACGTGGCGCTCGGCGACCTGATCGAGGACGGCGACGCCGCCAGCCCCGTCGAGTCGGCGGCCTTCCTCCTGCTGCGTGAGCACCTGGAGGCGGTCCTGTCCACGCTGGGGGAACGCGAGCGCAAGGTCGTCCAGCTCCGCTACGGCCTCATCGACGGCCGCCCCCGCACGCTGGAGGAGATAGGCCGGCTGTTCGGGGTGACGAGGGAGCGGATACGGCAGATCGAGTCCAAGACCCTGAACAAGCTCCGGGACCACGCGTTCGCGGACCAGCTGAGGGGTTACCTGGACTGAGAGGGGGCCGCCTGCCGGCGGCCCCCTCCGGGCTAGTCCACCTCGGCGACCGCCTGCGCGAACTGGGCCTTGTACAGCCGCGCGTACGCGCCGTCGGCCGCCAACAGCTCCGTGTGCGCGCCCTGTTCCACGATCGCCCCGTTCTCCATCACCAGGATCGTGTCCGCGTCCCGGATCGTCGACAGCCGGTGCGCGATCACGAACGACGTCCGCCCCGTCGCCAGCTTCGCCATCGCCTTCTGGATCAGCACCTCGGTCCGGGTGTCGACCGAACTCGTCGCCTCGTCCAGCACGAGGATCGTCGGGTCGGACAGGAACGCCCGCGCGATGGTGATGAGCTGCTTCTCACCCGCGCTGACTCCCGTCCCCTCGTCGTCGATCACCGTGTCGTACCCGTCGGGCAGCGTCCGGATGAACCGGTCGGCGAGCGCGGCCCGCGCGGCCTCCTCGATCTCGCCGCGGGTGACCTCCCTGGACGCCCCGTACGCGATGTTCTCCGCGATGGTGCCGCCGAACAGCCAGGTGTCCTGGAGCACCATCCCGATGCCGGCGCGGAGTTCGTCGCGGGACATGCGCCGGATGTCCACGCCGTCCAGGGTGATCCGGCCGCCGGACACGTCGTAGAACCGCATCAGCAGGTTGACCAGGGTCGTCTTGCCGGCACCCGTGGGACCGACGATCGCCACCGTGTGACCGGGCTCCGCCGTCAGCGAGAGGTCCTCGATCAGCGGCTTGTCGGGGTCGTACCGGAAGGACACGTGCTCCAGGCGGACCCGCCCGCGCAGTTCCTCCGGCCGCTCGCCCGGCACCGGATCCGCCTCCTGCTCCTCCGCGTCCAGGAGTTCGAAGATCCGCTCGGCCGAGGCGACACCGGACTGCACCAGGTTCGCCATCGACGCCACCTGCGTCAGCGGCATCGAGAACTGCCGCGAGTACTGGATGAAGGCCTGGACGTCGCCGATGGAGAGAGCGCCGGAGGCCACCCGCAGGCCGCCGACGACCGCCACCAGGACGTAGTTCAGGTTCGACACGAACATCATCAGCGGCTGCATGACACCGCTGTTGAACTGCGCCTTGAACGCGGCCTCGTACAGCGCCTCGTTCTGCTCGGCGAACTGCTTCGCCGACTCCTCCTGCCGGCCGAACACCTTCACCAGGGTGTGCCCGGTGTACATCTCCTCGACGTGCGCGTTCAGCTTGCCCGTGGAGCGCCACTGCTGCACGAAGTGCGGCTGCGAGCGCTTGCCGACCCGGGTGGCCACCAGGAACGACAGCGGCACGGTGACCAGGGCGACCAGCGCCAGGATCCAGGAGACGTAGAACATCATCGCGAGCACGCCGATGATGGTCAGCAGCGAGTTGATCAGCTGGCCCATCGACTGCTGGAGCGTCTGCCCGATGTTGTCGATGTCGTTGGTCGCGCGGGAGAGCACCTCGCCGCGCTGGCGCTTGTCGAAGTACGACAGCGGCAGCCGCGACAGCTTCGCCTGCACCGACTCGCGCATCCGGTACATCGTGCGGTTCACGGCCCGGTTGACCAGCCGGGTGGCCACCGCCATCAGCAGGCCGGCGACCAGGAACGTGCACAGCGCGAGCAGCAGGACGTCGCCGACGGCACCGAAGTCGATGCCCTTGCCGGGCGTGAAGTCGGTGCTCTTCAGCATGTCCGCGATGGAGCCCTTGCCATGGGCCCGCATCTGGTCGAGGACCTGCTGCTTGGTGGCCCCGGCCGGCATCTGCCGGCCGATGATGCCGGCGAAGACCAGGTCGGTGGCCCTGCCGAGGATCTTCGGGCCGATCACGCTGAGGGTCACGCTGACGACCACGCACAGCAGCAGGCCGTAGATCGTGAGCCGTTCGGGTTTGAAGAGGGAGACGAGCCGTTTGCCCGATCCCTTGAAGTCCATCGAGCGCTGGTCGGGGCCGCCCCCGGCCATCATGCGTCCCATGGGCCCGGCCATCAGGCGGCCTCCGCTTCCGTCAGCTGGGAGAGCACGATCTCCCGGTAGGTTTCGTTGGCCGCCATCAGCTCCCGGTGCCGGCCGGAGCCGACCACCCGGCCCTCGTCCAGCACGATGATGCGGTCGGCGTCCCGGATGGTCGCCACCCGCTGGGCGACGATGACGACGGTCGCCTCGGCGGTCTCCCGGGAGAGCGCGGTGCGCAGGGCCGCGTCGGTGGCGTAGTCGAGCGCGGAGAAGGAGTCGTCGAAGAGGTAGATCTCCGGGCGCTGGACGAGCGTGCGGGCGATGGCGAGGCGCTGCCGCTGACCGCCGGAGACGTTCGTACCGCCCTGTGCGATCGGTGCGTTCAGGCCGCCCTCCAGTTTCTGCACGAAGTCCTTGGCCTGCGCCACCTCCAGTGCGTGCCACAGCTCCTCGTCGGTGGCGTCCGGGTTGCCGTAGCGCAGGTTGGTGGCGACCGTGCCCGCGAACAGATACGGCTTCTGCGGCACCAGACCGACCGTCTTCGCCAGCAGCCCCGGGTCGACCTCACCGACGTCCACGCCGTCGACCAGGACCTCGCCCTCGGTGGCGTCGAACAGCCGGGGGACCAGCCCGAGCAGCGTCGACTTGCCGCTGCCGGTGGAGCCGATCACGGCGGTCGTCTCGCCCGGCCGGGCCACCAGGTCGACGGCCTTCAGCACCGGCTCCTCGGCACCCGGATAGCGGAAGCCCGCGCCCCGGATCTCCAGATGGCCGTGCCGGCGCAGCTCGGTGACGGGTGCCACCGGCGGAACCACGCTCGAATCGGTCCCGAGGACCTCCTCGATGCGCTCGGCGCACACCTCTGCGCGCGGCACCATCATGAACATGAAGGTGGCCATCATCACGGACATGACGATCTGCATCAGATAGGCGAGGAACGCGGTCAGGTCGCCGATCTGCATCCCGCCGCTGTCGATGCGGTGGGCGCCGAACCACACCACCGCGATCGACGACAGGTTCACCACCGTCATGACGATCGGGAACATCAGCGCGAGCATCCGGCCGGTGGCCAGCTGCATCTCGGTCAGATCGCCGTTGGCCCGCCCGAACCGGCCCTGCTCGTACTCGTCGCGGACGAAGGCGCGGATCACCCGGTTGCCGGTGATCTGCTCGCGCAGCACCCGGTTCACGGTGTCCAGGCGGACCTGCATCGACCGGAACAGCGGCCGCAGCCGGCGCACGATGAGCGTCACGCAGATCGCCAGCACCGGTACGACGGCGACGAGCACCCCGGACAGCGGCACGTCCAGACCGAGGGCCAGCACGATGCCGCCGACGCACATGATGGGCGCCGACACCATCAGCGTGAACGTCATCAGGGCCAGCATCTGGACCTGCTGTACGTCGTTCGTCGTACGCGTGATGAGCGAGGGTGCCCCGAAGTGGCCCAGCTCACGCGGGGAGAAGGACTGGACCCGGTCGAAGACGGCACCGCGCACGTCCCGGCCGAGGGCGGCGGCGGTCCGGGCGCCGTAGTACACGGCACCGATGTTGCACACGACCTGCGCCAGCGAGATGCCGATCATCAGGGCGCCGAAGGACAGGATGTAACCGGTGTCACCCTTCACGACACCGTTGTCGATGATGTGCGCGTTCAGAGTGGGCAGATAGAGGGTGGCGCAGGTCTGCAGGAACTGCAGCAGCACCAGGACGGCTATGGGTTTCTTGTAGGGCCTGAGATAGGTCCGCAGAAGTCGTATGAGCACGCTGGGTCTCTCGGAGTCGGCGGGTGGGGGGGCTGGTCGGTTGCCCTTGGCCCCTATCGTCGAACACTCCACCCGCGTTACCTCAACCGATTAACCCAACAGCGGTCCAAGGAACGGCCGGTCCTCGGCCGTTGGCCCTACGCCTCGCGCGCGAAACGCCCCTGGACGGGTCACGCGCGAAACGCCCCTGGATGGGTCTGTTCGCGCACCGCCACGAACTGCTGCCGCACCGCCTGGCCCACGGCCAGCTCGTCCCCGGGCTCCAGGACCTGCGCCGCGGCCCCCTGCCAGGCCGGCGGGGTACGCGGATCGAGTGTGCCCTGTGACACACCGAGAGCCCAGGCCGCCTGCCGGGCCGCGCCGATCGCCGCGTAGTCCGCGGGCTGCGGTACGACGACCTGCGCGCCGAACAGCGAGGGTGCCGAGGCCTGCACGGCGGGCAGTTCGGCGGCCTGGCCCAGCAGGAAGACCCGCCGCACGTCCACGCCCCGCCCGCGCAGCACGTCCAGCGCGTCGGCGAGCCCGCACAGCATGCCCTCGAACGCGGCCCGCGCCAGATGCTCGGGCTTCATCGACTCGCGCCGCAGTCCGGCGATGGTCCCGGCGGTGTGCGGCAGGTTCGGCGTCCGCTCGCCCTCCAGGTAGGGGAGGAGGACGAGCCCGTGCGCGCCCGGCGTGGACTTCGTCGCCAGCTCGGACAGGCCCTCCAGGTCCGGGAGACCGAGGAGTTCGGCGGTGCCGCGCAGGGTCCGTACGGCGTTCAGGGTGGTCACGACCGGCAGGTGCATACCGGTGGCGTCGGCCAGGGAGGTGATCATCCCGGACTGGTCGGCGAGCGCTTCCGGGTGCACGGCCATCACGGACCCGGAGGCACCGAGGGACACGACGGCATCCCCCAGCCCGATCCCGAGCCCGAACGCGGCGGCCATGGTCTCCCCGGTGCCGGCGGAGATCAGCAGCCCCTCCGGGGTCGTACCGGCCGCGTCGGACGGGCCGATCACCTCCGGCAGCATCGCCTGATGGCCGAGGGCCAGCTCCACCAGGTCCGGCCGGTAGGCGCCGGTGGCGGCCGACCAGTACCCGGTCCCGGAGGCCCCACCGCGATCAGTGGTCCTGCGCACGGGCCGCCCGAGCAACTGCCACACCAGCCAGTCGTGCGCCTGCAGCAGGACGGCCGTCCGGCGGGCGTTCTCGGGCTCGTTCTTCGCGAGCCAGCGCAGCTTGGTGACCGGCTGGGCGGCCTGCGGCACGGAGCCGACCGCCTGCGCCCAGGCCTCCCGGCCGCCGACCGCGTCGACGAGGTCCGCCGCGGCGACCTGCGCCCGCTTGTCACCGCCGACCAGTGCCGGGCGCACGGTGTTGCCCTGGGCGTCCAGCGGGACCACGGCGTTCTGCTGCGCCGACACGCCGATGGCCTGCACGCCCTCCAGCAGACCGCCCCCCGCGGCCTCGCCGAGGGAGAGCAGCCAGGCCTGCGGGTCGACATCGCTGGGCCGCCCCTCCACCGGGTGCGGGGCATACCCCTGCCGTAGTACGGCACCGGTGTCCGTGTCGCACACCACGATGCGCGTGAAATCCGGTGAGCTGTCCAAGCCGGCGACTATCCCCATGCGGAGAATTTTGCAGCATCCCCGCGCCTGCCACCCCCTAGGTGTTGCTCGTGCCCCAGTCGTCCTCGGGGGCGCCGTTCACGTTCCGCTCCCTCAGGGACCTCACGCGCTGGGCCACCGCTTCGGGGACCCGGTCGCCGACCTTGTGGCTGACCGTGTGGAATGCCTTGCCGGCGTACTGGCGGCCCTGCTGGGCGGCGGTCTCGGCCGTGTTGCGCACAGCGGGGTTCTGCGCGATCCGCTGAGCGGACTTCTTCAGCTGCTCGTACCGCTCGCGTCCGGCCCTCGTGCCGAGTACGTAACCGAGGGCCAGTCCGGCGACGAACGTGAGCCGGTAGCGCATGGCTGCCACCCTTCCCTTGCCTGGGTCTGCTGGTGTGACGTGGGCGCCGGGGGTACCGATTGGCGGAGCACCCCCCTGCTTGCGCTAATGTATGTGTCGCAGCGAGCGCCCGCCCCCTGGCGAATACCCGGGTAGGTACGTTCGATGCAATCGAGGCGATCCTCCGTAGCTCAATTGGCAGAGCAGCCGGCTGTTAACCGGCAGGTTACTGGTTCGAGTCCAGTCGGGGGAGCTTCGGTCCTCCGTAGCTCAATTGGCAGAGCAGCCGGCTGTTAACCGGCAGGTTACTGGTTCGAGTCCAGTCGGGGGAGCGCAGTGAACGAGGACCCCTTGGGGGTCCTTTTTCATGTCCGCGGGAACCACCGCGCCTGCGTCGATGTCCTCAAGGTCATGAGCAGCGCAGAAGCCGACCATCCGAAGCAGGAGATCGTATGAGCGGCTATGCTGCGGCAGACGGCGCGCACACTTGTACGCGACACGCCGCTATGGGGCGGTAGCTCAGCCGGTTAGAGCAGCGGACTCATAATCCGTCGGCCGTGGGTTCGAGTCCCACCCGCCCCACCAGGTGCCACAGGTGCAGAACCGTTTCTACCTGCGGCAGCGTCGAAGGAGGGCCACCACACCCGGTGTGGCGGCCCTCCTTCACACACTCAGACCAAGATCCAGGGGCGCTACGCCGTCAGTCTCCGTTCGGCCAGCTCCGTGGCCGCGTGGGCGACCGACGCGAGGGTGGCGTGGCGGTGCCAGCCGGCGAACGAACGGCCGACGAAGTCCCGGATGCCCACGCGTTCGGCGCGGGGCACCCCGCGGCACTCCACCCGCCGGCTGAATCCCATGAGCCGCAGCAGGACGGCGGGGTCGGTCGTCGTCATGTCGGTCAGCCAGAGCTCCTTGGGCCACTGGGCGCCGCCGCGGCCGACACCGAGCAGAAGGAACTCCGTACGTCCCCTGGTGCGGTGTGCCGCGTCGGGCACGGTCGGCAGGCGGACCCGCATGGTGGCGACGAGTTCCGGGGCCTCCGGGGCGCCCGTCGGATACGCCGCCACGCGTTTGCGGCCCGCCTTGGCCAACTGTGCGATCTGGCACGCCCGCACCGGGCTCTTCCGCCAGCCGGGCAGCGCGGGGTCGTCCGGCAGCAGCCAGGTGTCCCTGGCGATCCTGGAGATGTGGTGCAGCCCCGCGGCGCTGAGCCCGGCACTGATCCTGATGGCATCGAGCCGCTCGGCATTCAGCGTCACCGGGCAGTGCGCCAGGCGCAGACGTGACACCGTCTCCAGACAGGCACTCACCATCGAGTCCTCCGGTGTCGCCCCCTCCGGCGGCAGGTGCAGCCACCAGTTGAGCGGGCTCGCCGTACGCGCGGACACCCCCCAGACGCCGGTCACCTGCTGGGCCGTGACGGCCTGGCCGCGCTCCCACGAGAACGTCCGGGCGACGCCCACGGAGTGGGTGCCCGACTTCGGTATGACCATGGGATGCAGCGCGCACACCTGGAGCGGCAGCTGGTGGACCAGATAGCGGCCGAGGGCCTCGCGCATGGGGGCCCACTCCCAGGTGGAGTCGTTGATGAAGTGGTGCAGACTCTGGTCGTTGACCTGGTCCCCCAGGAAAGCCGCGATATTTCTTATCGACTTCCTGCCGGTTGCTCCCAGTAAACCCCGCAGGTACATCATTCCTTTACGGCGCTGATCGGCCCGCGGGAGCGAGGCGAAAACGATGGGGGATAACTCGTCGACCGATCGGTCGAGGGCCACTCTTCGCATCGCCTCCGGATCGGGGGCATCCGCCGGTCCGTGCGGAAGGTCAGCGCAATCGGGTGTGTCGCTCACCATGGTCATACCGGGCTCCTCAGGTGACGTGTGGTCGAACTTCGGCGGCGGTGGACGGAAAGCACGGAAGGAGGCGGCTTTCACGGGTGCCGGCGGAGTGGACGGGTTCCGCCGCGGATGACCGCGCGTGCCCGGGCCGTGGAGAGCGTGGTGGCATGTGCCGCCACGGGTGGCACGCTCAGGACGGCGGCACGGCGTGCGGCAGCGTCGGCTCGGGTGGGCCCGGTGTGGGACACCGGGTCGAAGGCTCAGGAAGACCTGTCGGGCCGCGGGCGCGGCGTGCGCCGGGCCGCGGGCCGGCGGTGTGCCTGCCGGGGGGCGGTCCCAAGGAAGCGGCGAAGAATTCCAGGATTGGTCACCGTGTCGGTCGCCGCAGGGTCAGCCGATTTCTCTTGGAATGGCGGCACACATCGCAGGACGGGTTCTCCGTGGCGTGCATGGAACATGCATGACGTCCCCCTTTTTTTACCGTGCACCCGCCGGAAGGAGATTTTAAGCGGCTTTTGTGTCCGTCAGTGGTCTCTCAGGCTTTTAAAAATTAGACCCCGGCGCCCCGGCGCCGCGCAAGGTCGTTGACCGGTTAGCTGGTCATGAGCAAGGTCAGATTCGTCAGCGCGCGGTTCGGCACGGTCAGAATGCGGTCAGGAGCCGTTCTCGCCGTCGTCGCGGGCGAAGTCCTCGGCGCTTCGCCGCAGTGACCGCTCCACCAGATCGCCGGCCGAGCCCGGATAGCCGGCGGGGTCGCACAACCGGGCGAGCCGCGCCCCGGTGATCCGCCCCGCGAGGCCGGGCTCCTGCCCGAGCTGTTCGGCCAGTGGCCTGCCGAGCCGGTCCGCCGCCTGAGTGGCACGCGTGAGGAGGTCGTGCGCAGCCGCCTTGCCCACCAGCGGGGTCAGCGCGGCCATGAGACGTTCGGCGACGATCCGGCCGCCGGTGAGCCGGAGATTGGCGTCCATGCGTTCCGGCCGCACCACCAGGCCCTCGGCCAGCTCCACCGCCGTGTGGGCGGCACCGCCGGTCAGCCGCAGGCACTCACGCAGCGGCTGCCACTCCGCGTGCCACACCCCGGCCGAGCGTTCGTCCTCCGTGAGCATGCACTGCGTGAGCACGGCGGCCAGGGCCGGCACCTGGAGGGCGGCGCTGCGGATCAGTGTGGTCAGCACCGGGTTGCGCTTCTGCGGCATGGCGGAGGAGCTGCCGCGGCCGGGAGCGTGGGGCTCGGCCACCTCGCCGACTTCGGTGCGGGTGAGCGACTGCACGTCGACTGCCATCTTGCCCAGGGCGCCGGTGGTGTGTGCCAGCGCGGCGGCGAGATCGGCCACCGGAGTGCGCAGTGTGTGCCAGGGCAGGAGCGGCGCGCACAGGCCCGTCTCGGCGGCGAAGGCCGTCAGGAGACGTTCGGTGTCGGCGCCGTGTTCCAGGTATCCGGCCAGGGTGCCCGCGGCCCCGCCCAGGGAGACCGGCAGGGCCCCGAGTACGCCGGCCACGCGGGAGCCGGCGTCCAGCAGCAACTGTCGCCAGCCGGCGGCCTTCAGCCCGAAGGTGGTGGGCACGGCGTGCAGCGTCAGGGTGCGTCCGGGGAGCACGGTGTCGCGGTGCTCGCGGGCGAGAGCCGCGAGAGCGTCCCCGGTCCGGGACAGATCCGCGCGCAGCAGGCGCAGCGCGTCGCGTGTGACGAGCATCGCGGCGGTGTCGAAGATGTCCTGGCTGGTCGAGCCCTGGTGCACGTACGCGGCGGCGGCCGGGTCCAGGGCGGACACCGCGCGGGTCAGCTCCCGGACCAGGCCGACCACAGGGTTGGCGCTCTCCCGCGCGTGCACGGCCAGCGCCCGCAGATCCAGCCGGTCGGCCCGTGCGGCCACGCCGATGACCTCCGCCGCCGACGGCGGTACGACACCGATCGTCGCCTGCGCGCGCGCCAGCGCGGCTTCCGCGTCCAGCATCGCCTGGAGCCACGCCGAGTCGGACACCGCCCGTTCCACGGGGGTGCCGGCGCGTACCGGGGACAGCAGCCCGGCATCCATCGTGTGTGGGCCGGCAGTGCCACCGGCGGGGCCGACGGGCGGCACGCTCATACGGCGACCTCGACGGGGAGGTGCTCCGCCGCCGCGCGGGTGCCGGCCCCGCTCGGGCTCAGTGCGAGCGCGGCGTGCGCGATCGCGTCGGCGTCGGCGACGGTCACCGAGTCCACGCCCGGCCGGATCCCCGCCGCCGTCACCCAGTGAACCGACTCGGTCGGCACGCCGTACGCGAAACGCCGCGGGTGCGGGCGCCCCTGAGCGTCGATCAGCCGGTGCGGCCGCTGTGTCACCGCCAGTCCGCCGGTCTCGTACGCCACCCCGTCCCCGGGTACGCGGTAGGTGGCGCAGGCCTCGGTGCTCAGCAGGTGCCGCAGCAGCGGGTCGGCGGTACGCCGCAGATCCGGTTGCGGCAGCCGTGCCTCGATGAGGACGTGCGCACGGACGGTGGGCCCCGGAACCGTGTCGGAGTCGGCGACGAACGAACGGCTCCCGGTGTCGATCCTGATCCGGGTGTCCGGGCCGGTGAGGTCCAGGATCCCGGCCTTGATCAGGGCGATCATCTCCTGCGTGCGCCGAGGCGGGGGACCGATGGAGAGGAACGCGTTGAGCGGGGTGTACCAGCCCTCCAGTTCGTCGCGGTGCGACGCCCCGTCCAGGCCGCCGTGGTCGACCGCGAGGCGAACCTCGTTGCGCAGGTCGCGCAGGACGTCCAGGGCGGCCTTGAGCGGGCCGCTGAGATTGCCCTGCCGTGCGTGCCGGACGTCGTCGGCCAGCAGGTCGAGCAGCCAGGCACGGAAGGCGTCCCGGTCCGCGAAGGTGCGCTGCCGCGCGGGGTCGGCGATCGCCTTCCAGTCCCATCGGTCCCCGGCCGGAACCCCGTAGGCGGTCAGTACGGTGTCGCACTCGGCCGGTCCCGCGCAGGCCAGGTAGCGCTGGGCGAAATCGGTCCACCGCTCGGCACCTCGGCGGCGCGCCAGCAGCGTCTCGTAGTAGACGCTCTCCACCTCGCGTGCGATGAGCGGCCACAGGTCCTTCCCGAAGGACAGCGGAGGGCCCCCTTCCACGGCCCGTCGGCGCAGGGCCGCCACGCGGTCGGCCGTGAGCAGGCGCGGAAGATGACGGCCGTGCGCGCCCTTCTCGTTCGCGCCGCGGGAGTGGAAGGGCACACCCCGTCGTGAACTGGCGTAGAGCAGCGGCTCCTTGCCGCTGGGGCGGTACACCAGCTCGTCCCCGGCGGGTTCGAACCGGCCGCCACGGCCGAGCGTGAACAGCGCCAGGTAGTCGAAGAAGCACAGCCCCAGGCCCCGCAGCAGCACCGGCCGTCCGGCAGGGATCCCGTCCAGGTCGGCGTCGGCGGGATTGCCGGGCGGTAAGTAGGTCAGATGACTGATCCGGGACAGACTCGCGGTGCGCTCCTCCCGCGGTGAGGGCCGCGTGGGCACGTGTCCCTGGGCCAGTACGACGGCGTCCAGCCGGTTCAGCCGCGTACCGTTCGCCAGGCGGACCCCCTGAGGCCCGCCGGGACAACCGTGGGTGTCGGCCATGGCCACGGCACACGACCGGTGCACCCGGATCTCGACATGGCGGGGCGCGCGGGCCAGGACACGGCGGAAACAGTCGGCGAAGTACCGCCCGCACAGGGCGCGCGTCGGGTAGGAGTCCGGCCCCAGCGACCGTGCCTCCGCCAGCGTGACGGAGTCGTACACGGGGCCGGCGGCCCCGCTCCCCGCCCCGTGGCCGGACAGCGACACGGCCCACTCGTACAGGCTCGGCCCCGGCTCGATCGGCCCGCCGATCCGGGACGCCGCGTCGGAGTAGACGGTGATCTGCGAGGCGACCGTGTTGGCCAGCAGGAACCGCGACTGATCGGTGCGCCACACGGCACCGGCGCCGGGCGGGGCGGCGTCGACGACGTGGATGAGCACCCGTGGGTGCGACGGCCGCGCACGCTCGTGCGCGCACAGTCGTTCCAGCACCGCGAGCCCCCGAGGACCAGCACCGATGACCGCGATCTCGTGCGCAGTCGCGTTCAATCCAAGCACCCCTTCTCCACTCCGGACCGCCCTGGGGCGCGGGAGCGCCGAGGCCGCCGCGGCAACGAGCCGGGCTTGTGCGGCGGAGCACGCTCCGATCCTGGAACCGGGAACGGAGCGTCGGCAACGACGGACCCGACAATCCGTCAGGTGCGTCGTCGGGCCGGGCCGGCTCGGGGCCGGAGGTGACACACTCTGCCGCCCACCTGCCCGGCGGGCGCCCAGGGGCGGCGCACTCCGGGAAAGTGACGGGTATGCGTGCTGCCTATATCAACGCGTTCGGTCCCGCGCATTCCATACGTTTCGGCGCACTGCCCGACCCCCGTCCGGGCGCCCACGACGTCCTGGTGGACGTCGAGATGACGACGGCCAACCACGTCGACACCTTCATACGGTCCGGTGCGGTCACCACCCCTCTCGAGTTCCCGTTCGTGGTCGGCCGCGACCTGGTCGGCAGGGTCGCCGGCCTGGGAACGCGGGTGACGGGCTTCGAGGTGGGCGAGCGGGTGTGGTGCAACAGCCTCGGCCACGACGGCAGACAGGGCGCGGCGGCCGAGCGGGCGGTCGTCCCGGCCGGGCGGCTCTACCGGCTGCCGGACGGCGTGGCCCCCGAGACCGCGGTCGCGCTGCTGCACCCGGCCGCCACCGCCCACCTGGGTCTGGTGACCCACGGCGGGTTGCGCGCCGGGTCGACCGTGGTCGTGATCGGGGCGGCGGGAAATGTCGGCGCCGCCATGGTGACCATCGCCTCCCGGGCGGGTGCCCGGGTGGTGGCCGTCGCCCGCGGACGCGACGCCGCGTACTGCCGTGCGCTGGGTGCCGACACGGTGGTCGACCGCGCGGGCCCCGGCCTGGGGGCGCGGCTGGCCCGGGCCTGCCCCGCGGGGGTCGACCTCTACGCGGACGCGGCCGGCGTCAACGACCTGACCACGGCGGTCGAACTGCTCGCCCGGCGGGGCCGGATCGTCCTGCTCGCCGGCCTGCGCACCGCACCGCCGCTGCCGGCCGGGCCGCTGTATGTTCGGGACGGGTCCGTCGTCGGCTTCGCCATCACCGGAGCACCCGCCGCCGAACTCGCCGAGGCGGCGCGTACCGTCAACGAACTGCTGGCGGACGGCCGCCTGCGGCCCCGGGACCTGCGTGTGCTGCCGCTGAGCGCCACCGCCGAGGCCCACCGCATGCTGGAGGCGGGCGAACTGCACGGCAGGCGGGTGGCGTTGAGCACGGCCTGAAGCGGCCGCGGCCGGTCACCGGGCTTCAGGACCGGACGGCCCGGACGGAGTGCTGTGCCTCTTCGAGGACGCCCGCCAGCAGCCTGCCGAGAATGCCGACCCCGTCCCGGGTGAGCACCGACTCGGCGTGGAACTGCACCCCGGCGAAGGACGGGCCGCGCAGCGCGTGCACATCGCCGGTGGCGGCGTCCCTGCTGACCTCCACGTCGCCGACGCCCGGCAGGCTCAGCCGGTCGGAGGCGCTGCGCGCCACGAAGCTGTTGTAGAAGCCGACGCGTTCACGACGGCCGAAGAGGTCGATGTCCTGCTGCACCCCTTGGTGCGGTGTGTCCCGCCGGTGCACCTCGAGGCCGAGCCGATGGCTGAGCACCTGATGGCTCAGGCAGACGGCCAGGAACGGACGGCGCTCGGCCAGCAACCTGCCCACGTCGTCGTGCAGCCGGGCGATCCTGCCCTCGCCCGTGTTCAGCGGGTTGCCGGGTCCGGGCCCCATCACGACCAGATCATGCCCGGCGAAGGAGTACGGCTCGTCGTGGCGGCGCGTGGTGACCCGCAGGCCCGCCGACCGCAACTGGTGGGCGATCATCGAGGTGAACATGTCCTCGGCGTCCACGACGAGGACATGCCGTCCGGTCAGCACCGGGTGCGTCGCCGTGGCAGGCTCGGGGCCGTGCCGCCAGAAGCGGGCGATGTCCGCGTTGCGGGCCCGCAACGCGGACCGCACGGACGGGTGGTGGCCCAGTGGACCCTGCGGTTCGGCCCGCAACGCGGTGAGCAGGCCCGTCGCCTTCGCCCGCGTCTCCGCCGCTTCCGCCGCCGGGTCGGAGTCGCGCACCAGGGTGGCGCCCACCCCGATCGCCAGCCGGCCCGAGGAGTCGATGTCGGCGGTGCGGATGAGGATCGACGAGTCCAGGGTGCGCCGGCCGCGGCCGTCCCTGCCGACCAGCGCCATGACGCCGCTGTAGTAGCCGCGCCCCTGCGGTTCGTAGCGGCTGATCACACGGCTCGCGCTCTCCAGCGGGCTGCCGGTGACGGTCGGGGCGAACAGGGTGCTGTGCAGGATCTCCCGGACGTCGCGCTCCGTGCGCCCCTCGATGACGTACTCGGTGTGCGCGAGACGGGCCATCTCCTTGAGGAACGGACCCACCACGCGCACGTCCGTGTCGCAGACCCGGGACATCATCTTCAGTTCCTCGTCCACCACCATGAACAGCTCGTACGTCTCCTTGCGGTCCGCGAGGAAGTCCATGACCCCGGACAGCGTCGGCCCGGACGCGGGGTAGCGGTAGGTCCCGCTGATCGGGTTCATCACGGCGGTGCCGTCCTTCAGGCTGACGTGCCTCTCGGGTGTGGCCCCGACCAGGGTGCGTTCGCCGGTGTGGACCAGGAACGTCCAGTAGACGCCGCACTCCCGGGCCAGCAGACGCCGGAAGAGGGCGGCGGCCGTGGCCGGTGTGTAGTCCGGGATGCCGGCGAGGAAGCGGCGCTTGATGACGAAGTTCGCGCCCTCGCCGACGCCGATCTCGTCGGCGAGGACGCGGCGCACGAGATCCGCGTACGCGTCGTCGTCGATGTCGAAGTGCTCGTCCGTCATGCGGATCGGCACGTCCGGGACCCGGCCGAGCACCGCGGCCCGGCTGAGGGATGCCTGCTCCCGCACCGTCATGGCCAGCAGCGGCCGCCCGTCGTCGGGGACGGGGAAGCCACGCTCGGCGAGCTGCCGGTACGGCAGCAGCGCGAGGACGTCCGCACCGCAAGGGCCGTGCGAGGACTCGGGTATCGGCAGGTCGGCGACCCGGTCCACCGTGCTGACCGGGCCGGTCAGGACGTCCACCCGGTCGGCTCCGGTGACCGTCGGGCGGTAGAGCAGGGCGAACGGGTGGGTGGCGGGTGAGGACAGGACACGGTCCAGGAGGGCTTCGCCCGCGCCTGTCTCCGTCGGCTCCGGGCTCATGCGACGGCCCGTTTCCCGGGCCGCGCGCCCTCCTGCCCGAGAAGCGTGCCACCTTCGAAGGGCAGACCCCGGGTGGTGGCCACCAGCGCGCAGGTCCCGGCGGCGTACCCGAGGGCGAGCCGGTGCTCCTGTGCGGAGAAGTCGGCGACGGCGTCGGCGACCAGGAACGTCTGGATGTCGTGCGTGAAGGCGTCGACGGCGGTGGCGAGGACCCCGATGTGGGCGTAGACCCCGCAGAGGATCAGCTGGTCGCGGCCGCTCGCGCGCATCCGCGCCAGCAGGTCGGTCCGGAAGAAGGCGCTGTAGCGCCACTTGGTGAGCATCCAGTCGTCCGCGCGCGGGGCCAGTTCGTCGGTCACCGCCCGGTCCTGCGCGGCCGGCCGCATCCCCGGACCCCAGAAGTCCATGAGGAGCCCGCGCTGTTCCCTGGTCATGCTGCCGGGCTGGGCCGTGAACGCGACGGGTATGCCGAGGCGCGCGCACCGCTCCCGCAGCAGGGCGGCGTTGCCGGTCAGTTCGCGGCGCTGCGTGCCGGCGAACGGCCGCAGGAAGTACCGCTGCATGTCGTGCACGAGCAGAACGGCACGGTCCCGACCTACCGTCCAGCGCACGGTGTTGGCCGGAATGTCGCGGTCACCCGGCATCGGGTAGGCGGCTATGTCGGGGATCCCTGGCATGATCAGCTTCCTTTCAGGCGCCGAGCGAGGCGCCGCCGTCGACCGTGAGGTCGTGCAACGTGATGTGCCGGGCCTGCTCGGACAGCAGGAAGAGCACCGCGGCGGCGACGTCCTCGGGCTGGGCGGTCCTGCCCAGGGGGATGCCCACGCGGAAGTCGGCGGCGCTGCCGTGGAGCGTGTGCGCGCGTCCGGCGTCGTCCTGCCACATGGACCAGAGCATCGGGGTCTCGGTCGATCCCGGGGCCACGACGTTGCAGCGGATGCCGTGGGGGGCGACCTCCAGGCCGAGTGACTTGGTGAACATGGTGGCCGCCGCCTTGGACGCGGCGTAACCGGCCATCCTCGCCCGCGGCGTCGCCGCGGCGTTGGAGGCCACGGTGACGAGAGAGCCCCGGCGCCGCGGCACCATACGGTCCACCACGGCACGGGACACGTGGAAGACCCCGGCGGCGTTGACCGCGAACATGTCCGCCCAGTCCCGGGGGCTCAGTTCGCGGACCGTGCCCATGCGCAGCAGGCCCGCGGCGTTGACCAGGTACTCCACCGGTCCCCACCGCTCCTCCGCCCTCGCGACCGTCGCCTCCACGCCGGCGGCCTCGGTGACGTCGGCGGGGCAGGCCGTCACCGGCAGGCCCGCGCGGGTCAGTTCGGCGACACACGTGCGCAGGGCGTCGTCGTCGCGGTCGACGGCCGCCACGGTCGTGCCCTGTTCGGCGAGCGCGCGGACCACGGCCCGGCCGATCCCGCCGGCGGCCCCGGTGACGAGGGCGATCCCGCCCGGCTCTCCGGTCACTCCTGTCATCGCGTCATCCTCCTGTCGCCTGCCGCTCGGCAGCCGTCGCGGCCGGCACCACCGGAGAGGGGGTCGCGGTCCACGCCTCCAGGACCTCGAGCGCCTGTTCCACGGTGAGCCGGGGATCGCAGAAACTCGTGTAGACCTTTCCGGCCCGGTCGGCCTCCCACTCGTCGAGCACGCACTCGGTGACCTGGTCCGGCGTCGTCTCCAGATGGACACCGCCGGGGAACGCCCCCTCCTGGGCCAGAACCGCACGGAACTCACGGACCTCACGCTGCAGCGTCCGTACGTAGCGGGTCTTGTGACCGCTCTGCGTGACGACCGTGTTGCCGTGCATGGGGTCGACGAGCCACACCACCGGGTGTCCGGCCGCGCGGACCGCGCGGACCAGCGCGGGCAGGCGCTCGGTCACGGTCCCGGCTCCCATCCGGACGATGAGGGTCAGCCGCCCCGGACGGTGCCCGGGGTCCAGCAGGTCGCACAGAGCCAGCAGTTCGTCCGTGCCGATGCCCGGTCCCACCTTGACGGCCACCGGGTTGAGCACCTGGGCGAGCAGGGCGACGTGGGGGCCGTCGGTCTGACGGGTGCGTTCCCCGATCCACGGCCAGTGCGTCGAGGCGAGCAGCAGCCTGCCGTCGGCGGTCCGGCGCACGAGGGGGAGTTCGTAGTCGAGGAGCAGCGCCTCGTGGCTGGTCCACACGGGGTGCTCCATGCCGCCGGGGCGGCCCCAGCCGAGGTGGGCCATGATGTCGGCGGCGGTCATGTAGCCGGTGACCAGGCGCAGCGGGTCCGGCACGCGTTCGTCGGGTTCCGGAGCCGGTCCGTTGACCAAGTGACCCCGGAATACCGGCAGTTCCAGGTCGCCGAGGCGTTCGGTCGGCCGTGACCGGGGCTTGGCGAACTGCCCCGCGATCCGGCCCGCGCGCAGCACCGGACGGTGCCCGGCCAGCTTCATCGCACCCGCCAGCAGGTCGAGAACGGCGACCTTGCGCGCGACGTCCGACGCCGAGCACTCGGCCGGATCCTCGGCGCAGTCACCGGCCTGGACGACCTCCGCGGCACCCGAGCCGACCTGCGCCAGGTGCGCGCGCAACCTCTCGACGTCGCGGACGTCGACGAGCCCGGGGCGGCCGGCCAGGGCTTCCCGTGCACGCCGTACCTGCGACGGGTCCTCCCATTCGGGTTGCTGTCCCGCCTTTTCCAGCGGAATGGACATCATGTCCCCAGCCAATTCCGGCTCCCCCTCGCCTGGCGATCCGGGACGGTCGAAGGCACTCGAAACAAAGGCCCGGCGTGAATAATCACCTGGATTTCGATCCGAAACGAAAAAAGGCACGGGACCACCCTCGCGCCTCCCCAGGGGCCGGCCAACAGACAGTGGTCCGGTTCGTCATGTCGGCCGAAGTCTGTCAATTACGCGTACTTGACAGATGTCCTCTGCCCGCCTTGGTACCCCATTCCCGGTCTGCGATCGTGCTGTGGATACCGGAAGACCACACGGCGGAGGGGTTCCGATGGGGCACGCGCGCGAGACCCGGCCGCCGGAGGTGCGTACCCGCTCCGGTGTGCTGCGGGGGACGGTGACCGGACCGGCCGGGGGCGGCGCGCGCGTCTGCGCGTTCCTGGGCGTGCCTTTCATGGCCCCGCCGGTGGGCCCGCTCCGGTTCGCCTCGCCACGTCCGTGCCGGCCGTGGGCCGGGACACGGCCGGTGACGGTGCTGCCGCCGGCCTTCCTGCAGCCCGCGGGCCCCGGCCCGGTCGGCGCACCGGCTCCCGTCCCGGTGTCCGCCGAGGACGCCGTCCACGCCAACGTCTGGACCCCGGACGTCCACGGCGCCCGCCCGGTCCTGGTCTATGTGCACGGCGGCGGCTGGCGGGCTGGTTCCGCCGCGAGCCCGACCTTCGACGGCGCGCGGCTCGCCGCCCGCGGGGACCTCGTCGTCGTCACCTTCAACTACCGCCTCGGACCGTTCGGGTTCGGACGGCACGAGCAGCTCGCCGATCCGGCCACCGGCCTCTGCGCCAACTGGGGCCTCCAGGACCAGGTCGCCCTCGTGGAATGGGTGCGGTCCACGATCGCGGCGTTCGGCGGGGACCCGGGGAACATCACCCTCTGCGGTACGTCCGCCGGCGGCGCCGGGGTCTGGCAGCTCGCGCTGCTTCCCCGGCTGCGCGGCGTGATCCGCCGCATCGTCCCGATCAGCGCGGCACACGTCTGGGCCCCGGCCTACGGCCTGGAACCGGACGACGCGCGCACGGCGTTCGACGCCCTGGCGGACCGGCTCGGCGTCGACGTACCGGGCCTGCGCACCGTGGACGCCGGGAAGCTGCTGACCGTCTGGGAGGAGTACTTCACGGGCGCCCCGCAGCGCCACCCGGTGGCCTCCGGCCGTTGTTACCGGGGACCCGTCGTGGACGGCGAGCTGGTGTCCGGGTACGACGCCCACCGGCCCGTGCCCGACCTGCCGACCCTGACCGTGACGACCGCGACCGAGGGCTCGTTCTACACCGCGGCCGTCCTTCCGCACCCGGTCGACGACACCGAACTGCGCACCATGGTCCGCGCCCACCTGCTCCAGGGCCGAGCCGACGTTCCGGGGGAACTCGTCGAGCGGGCCGTCCGGCACTACCGCGCGCGGGCCCGGGAGGAGGGACGGGCGGACGACGCCGTCTCCCTCTACGCGGAGATCGTCGGGGACAGCCTGTTCCGCCATCAGATCGTCCGCCTGACCGAGCGAGGCGCTCGCGAGAGCCGGGCGCCGAGGTTCCTGCTGCACTTCGACTACGCCGTGCACCCGCCCGCGTTCGGCACACCGCACGAGGCCACCGCGCCGTTCCTGTTCGGCACCCATGGCACCCCGTGGCACCGTGGGATCTTCGGCGACGGTCCCCTGGAGCGACAGGTCTCGGCGACCCTCATGGACCTGGTGTCGTCCTTCGCGCACGACGGCGTGCCCCGCAGCGGACTCGCCCCGCACTGGCCCGCCTTCACGCCCGACGCGCCGAACGCCCTGTGCCTCGGGAGCCTGGCGGGGCCGCGGATCGCGGCCCTGCCGAAGGCGGCCCAGCTGAGGTTCTGGGACTCGGCCGGATGGCATCCGGCGCCACGCCCCCACCGCGGACCGGACCGCTGACCGCGTCCCGGCGGGCCGGCCTCAGCCCTGGTCGCCGACCTCCAGCACCTCGAACGCGGTGCCCTGCTCGTCGGTGACGCGGGCACTCCGTCCGTGCGGCGTGTGGAAGGGGCCCTCGCGCACGGTGCCGCCCAGTTCGGCGACCTTCTCCAGCGCGGAGCCGAGGTCGGCGACACCGAAGGTGACTCGCCAGTGCGAGGACGCATCGGCCGGCGCGTCCGCGCCCAGCGCGCTGATCCCGGCCACCGGCTGCCCGTCGAGCAGCAGGACGTGGCCGTCTCCGTCAGGGCCGCGGGACCGGGTCGAGGTGAGACCGAACACATCGGCGTAGAAGGCTCGTGACGCCTCCACGTCCCTGCTCAGGCAGTGGTGCCGCACCACCGAACCCGCGACCCCGGCGATCTCCGTACCCGAGTAGGCGTTCGCCTGCCAGACGGCGAATTCCGCGCCGGCCGGGTCGGCGGCGACCGCGAACCTGCCGTGCGAACCCACGTCGAGCGGGGGGAGCAGCAGGGTGCCACCGGCCCTGGTGATCTCCTTGGCCGCCGCGTCGGTGCTGTCGACCGCGAAGCACACCAGCCACGCGGAGGGCTCCGCGGTGCTCTCCCCGGCCGGCCTCGGCCCGATGTCGGCGACGGCCCGCCCGTTCCGTCGCGCCGTCAGATAGTGCTGGTAGTCGGGGCCGTGGTCGAAGAACGTCCAGCCGAACAGCTGCCCGTAGAAGGCGGCGGCCCGCCCCGGGTGGCCGACCCGTACCTCGACCCAGCACGGATGGCCGTGCGGCCAGGGCGTGTCACGCTCCACCTTGCCGGGGCGCATCAGATGTCCAGGCCGAAGGTGCGCAGTCGCTCGTCGCTCACCATGGTGATCTTCGGCTCGGGCCGCAGGCCCCGGGCGAGCGCCCCGGCGATCTGGAGGGTGCGCAGCGTCTGGTATTCGATCGCGTCGAAGTTGTCCTCGCTCACGCTGTTCGCCCGGTGCCGTGAGATGGTGCCGGTGCCGTAAGGAGCGCCGTTGCCCGGCTGGTGCAGTACGGCGGCGGCGGAGCCGTTCGGCACGATGACGGCCCCCCAGTGGCAGAACGCGTTGTGCAGCGCCAGGATCGCCGCCTGCTGGCCCGCGTGGGGCATCGAACCGGAGGCGAAGGCGGACACCGCCTTGTTCATCAGCCTGCCGGGTATGGCGACCGGCCCGGTGTGGTCGATGAAGTTCATGATCTGCGGGGCGGGGAGGCCGTAGTGGACCGGCGTGCCGATCATGATGGCGTCGGCCCAGACCAGGTCGTCCAGGGCCGCCGCAGGGACGTCCCGGGTGGCCGCCGCGAGCTCGGCGTACGCGTCCCGGTCGAGGATCATCGGGTCGGGGAGCTCGGGCGCCTTGCGCACGCGTACGTCGGCGCCCGCGTCGAGGGCCGCCTTCGCCGCCCTTTCCACCAGTTGATAGACGTTTCCGCTGCGGGAATGGAAGACAATGGTCATGTTCGTCAAAGGAAATACTCCTTGTCGACAGGCCCGGCGTTCATGACGTGCGAATTCCACCGGCATCGTGCCAGTATCGAAAGGCGTCCGGCCATGTCCGCTCACCTGATCTGTCAGGTCCGGGCGCCGCTCGTCACGCGGAAAGCAAAGGTGACAGACATCGGTTCGGCGTGCTGCCTTTCGGTATTCCCGGATGCTGTACTCGGTCCCATGTCCGACACACCGGCCGGCAACGGCCTTCCCGTCGATCCGGCCGATCTTCCCCATGTCTTCGCCGACGCCTTCAACGCGCGGAACCTGGAACTGCTGGACGCCCTTTTCGCGCCGGAGGCCGCGCACGTCGTGCGGCCCGGCCTGCTGTCCTCGGGTGCGCGCAGGCGCGCGGCACTGCCGACGGTGGTACGGGACCGGATCCCGATCACGGTCTCGCTGCGTCACGTCTATCAGGTGGGGGACATCGCCCTGCTGATCAACGACTACGTCCACGACGGCGTCGGGCCGGACGGCACCCGCGTGCACATCGAGGGCACGGCGACGGACGTCGCCCGCAGGGGGGCCGACGGGCACTGGAGGTACCTCATCTCGAACCCCTCCGGCACGGCGTAACCCCTCCGGCACCACCAGCCTCCCGGTATCGCTTCGGCCCGGCCCCGGCGTCCTGCCCGGGCCGGCTCAGTCGAACGACATCGGCACGGTGGTGCTCCCGCCCTCCTTCACCGGCAGCCGTTCCAGCTTGATCCCGAACCACTTGTCGTACGCGGCGCGGACTTCTTCGTCGCCGGCCAGCCGCCGGCTCTCCCGTTCACCGCCGACGATGTGCGTCAGCTGGTTCTCCTTCAGCGTGATCCGCCCGTTCTCGGTCGGCAGCGAGCAGAACAGGTTCTGCAGGAACGGTGAATCCGGCGCCGTGCGGTACCACCACAGGGTGGGCCCGAAGTCGGCGATACGGCAGGGCACGTCGTAGACCCGGTACTGCAGCGCGCCGTTCGCGCGCACGTCGATGCCGCCGTCGTCGGCGCCGATGACCCGGTAGTCGCCGTGCGGGTCCGGCTGAACGCCGTCCGTCTCCAGGGACAGCGGGTACCTGCTGTTGCGGCCGAAGCCGACGTCGACCAGCCAGTCGGTCCCGTCGGCACGGACCTTCAGCGCCAGATGGCACAGGGGAGCGGTCAGCTCGCCCTTGATCCACACGCGGCCGGGCATGAAGGAGACGTCGTAACCGAGGCCCCGGAGGAGATAGGCGAGACCCGGATTGACCTCGTAACAGCCGCCGCCGCGCCGTTCCTTGACGATCTTGTCGACGACCCTCTCGTCCATGTGGATCTCCTCGCCCAGGTGGTAGCCCAGGTTCTCGAAGGGCACGGAGAGGAGATGACGCATCTGCAGAACACGCAGCGATTCAAGGTCGGCCCGGGCCGGGCGCCGGGCGGAGATGCGTTCCAGATACGTGGTGATCGTGGCTTCCTCAAGCACGCTGACAGCCCTTCTACTGGTACTTCGCCAATCGAGGGAAAAGGTCCATGGCGTTGCCGAGCTCGATGCGTTCCAGTTCCTCCGGGGTGAATCCGCCGTGGTCGACGATGTAGCGCCCGCCCTGCTCGCCGGACGACTCCGGCATGAAAGGAAAGTCCGAACCGACGAGGATTCGGTCCGCTGTCGCGAAAGAGCGCACCGACGCGAAGGCATGGGGATCCCCGATCATGGCGGTGTCGCCGTAGAGGCGCCGCAGATAGCCGATCGGGTCGGCGGGCAGCCGCTCGGCGAGGTCGGCGCGGATCAGCGGCCCGCTGGCGAGCCGGGCGGCGTAGTACGCCACACCGCCACCGCCGTGGGAAAGGATCACACGCAGCCCGGGGTGCCGGTCCAGGGTGCGGTGGTACAGCAGTTGGGTCGCCAGTCGCACCGTCTCGAAGGGGAACTCGCACAGCGAGACCGGCAGGCCGAAGACCGGCTGATCGACCGGGGGCGCCGTCGGATGGACGAACAGCGGCGTTTCCCGCCGAGCCGCCTCGGCGTGGAACGCGTCGAGCGACGGGTCCCCCACGTACACCCCGCCGTAGTGGGTGACCAGTCCCGCCCCGTCGAGGCCGAGGACGTCCATGCTGTAGGCGAGTTCGTCGAGTGTGGCCTCCAGGTGCGGCAGCGGCAGCACGGCGAACGCCCCGAGCCGGCCGGGGTGCGCGGCCACCAGCTCCGCGAGGAACTCGTTGACCCGGCGCGCGAACCGGGCGCCGGTGGCCGCGTCCACGGCGGGCACCCCCGGCCACACGTTGACCACGGCCGCCCGTATGCCCTGCCGGTCCATCATCGACAGACTGCTCTCCACCCGCCACGCGGGTCTGTCGACACCCGGCAGCGTGGCGGCGGAGCCGATTTTCCGGAGTTCCTCCACATAGAATTCCGGAATGATGTGGTGATGCACGTCGATGGCATCGGACCACGGTGCGCCTGCCGACGCGGAATTACTTCTCCCCATGCGGTGTCCCTTGTCGGACGGACGGGCATATCGGCCACCAACGCTACGTTTTCCCGCGAGGAGCGTCGACGGGCCGGCCGACAAGTCTGTCAACTCCCTCGAACAGAGTGGGCTTCTGCGGTCGTGAAGGCCTCAGAGGTGACATTCATTGCCGCGGTGTCTGGGGGGCGTGCGGCCCCGGTGGCTATCTTCCGACGCAGAACTGTCGTACCGGACGCCGTGCGGGACTGAGTCCCCGGAATTCCGCACGGCGACGACCTGGAATGAGTCACCATGGCCAGTCGTGCAGGAGCGGTCCGCGACGCGGATCCGGTCGGAATCCTCGGCACGGGTTCCTGTCTCCCCGGAAACGTCGTCACCAACGACGACGTCGGACCACCAGCCGGCGTCACGGACCAGTGGATCAGGCGGAAGACAGCGATCCGCGAACGCCGCTGGGCGAAGCCCGACGAGGCCACCTCGGACCTGGCGGCCGTGGCCGCGCGCAGGGCGCTCCACGACGCCGGCGTGCGCGCCGAGGACGTCACGCTGGTCCTCGTGGCGACGTCCACCCCCGACTCGCCCCAGCCGCCCACCGCCACGGCCGTCGCCGCGGAACTCGGCGTTCCCGCCGGCACACCGGCGTTCGACGTCAACGCCGTGTGCAGCGGCTTCGTCTTCGCCCTGACCGCCGCGGAACGCATGATCCACGGCTCCGGCGGGCACGCGGTGGTCATCGGCGCCGACATCTACTCCCGCATGCTGGACCCCGGCGACCGGCGGACCGCCGTGCTCTTCGGCGACGGCGCGGGTGCCGTGGTTCTCGGGCCCACCCGTGGCGCGGGAGTGATCGCGACCCGGCTGTCCACCTTCCCCGGGGAACGGGGCCTGATCCGCGTCCCCGCGGGCGGCTCGCGGATCCCCGCCTCGCGGATGTCCGTCGAGCAGGGCCTGCACTGCTTCACGATGGACGGCCCGGCGGTGCGCCGCTTCGTGGAGAGCCGTGTCGCACCGCTGATCCGCGCCTTCCTGGACACCCATGTGCCGGACCGGGCGCGGCCGTTGCACTTCGTCCCCCACCAGGCCAACGGCCGGATGATCGAGACGCTCGCCGCGGACCTGGGATTTGCGCCCGAGCGTACGCACACCACCGTGGCGTTCTCCGGCAACACGGGAGCGGCGTCCGTCCCCGTCACCCTGGACCGGGCCGCCGGCCGGATCGCCCCCGGTGACCTGGTGGTGCTGGCTGGGTTCGGCGGGGGCATGGCGGCCGGCCTCGCCCTGGTCGAATGGCAGGCCGCGCGAGCGGACCGGACCGGCCCGCGGACGGGACTTGACGAATCGCCGCCGATCCCGTTGCCCGGCCGGTAAACGGGTGACGACGATGTCTGCATGGACACGAAAAGGGAAGCGGAAAACGAGAAAGTGCCCCTCTTCGACATAGGGGTCGACGTGCATGTCGCCGCGGCACCCGAATTCGTCTACACGGTGGTCAGCGATCTGCCGCGCAGTCACCAGTGGAGCGAGGAATGCACCGGTGGTGAGTGGATCGAGGGCGAACCGGGCGCCCTGGGTTCCGTCTTCCGCGGCCACAACGACCGGTCCGACGACGTGGTGGCGTGGGCACCGGTGGTCCGCGGCCCGTGGACCACGACGGCCGAGGTGGTGGCCGCCGAGCCCGCGCGCCGCTTCGCCTGGGCCATGCGCACCCTGTCCGGCCGGCCCCAGGACAGTGTCTGGGGCTTCACCCTGCGCGCCGCCGACGGCGGCACACAACTTGTCCACCACTTCCGTATGGGCACCGCCACCGAGGGAATCCTCGGCATCACCGCGGAGATGGACGACGACGAGAAGAAGAGGTTCTTCAAGGAATGGGGGGAGAAGCTGAAAAGCGACATGGCCGCCACCGCCGGACGTCTCAAGAAGGTCATCGAAAGCGACTGACGCGGCGTTCCCGGACATCCGAGCAGATCGAGGTTGACGCATGTTTCTCCAGCGCGTAGGAAATCGCGGCATCAGGCTGGGAGCGCTGTTCGACCGGGCCGCCGCCCGGTACCCGGCGAACGTCCTGCTCCTCGACCACGATCTGGACATCGCGCCGGAACGTGGCCGAGCCATGACGATGACGGACGTCGCCGATCTCGTGAGCGACTTCGGCTCCCGCCTGTGGCGCGCGGGGCTACGACCCGGCGACCATGCGGTGATCCACAAGAGCAACGCGTTCGACATCACCCTGCTGGCCGTCGCGGCCACCCGGATCGGCGTGGTGCCCGTCCTGCTGTCGCCCCACCTGGACGGCGACACGGTGACGGCGCTTCTGCGCAGGGTCGGCCGGCCCTACCTGATCACCGACGCCGCGAAGCTGACCGGCTCTCTGCCGGACACGGTCTTCGCCCTCACCCGACGCGTGCTGCTGGCCTCGGGCGCCGACGAACGCGCCACGGCCCTGGCCGGACTGGCGGGTGCTCCCCGGATTCCCGTGCTGGAACTGCCTCCCGATCACCCGACCCTCGTCACGCACACCTCCGGCACGACGGGGGTCCCGAAGCTGGCCGTCCACACCGCGTTCAGCCTCGAAGCCCGGTACCGGCCCCAGGCACTGGCCACCGCGCTGATGCGGCGCCGCGAACCGGTGGCCGTCCACGTCTCCTTCGTGCATTCGCGTCTGTTCACCGCGCTCGCCATCGCGCTGCTGCGCGGCTTCCCGGTGGCAGTCCTCGCGGACGCCGACCCGCAGCGGGTGTCGCAGCTGTTCGCCCGGCTGCGTCCGGCCGTCCTCGAAGCCCATCCGAACACGTACATGAGCTGGGAGCGACTCGCCGCCGACCCGCTCGAACCGCTGGCCAACGTGAAGTTCTTCAGCAGCACCTTCGACGCACTGCACCCGCGCACGGTACGCACCCTGATAGGCGGCTCGCGCCGCCGGTCCGCGCGGTTCGGCCAGATCTACGGACAGAGCGAGATCGGACCGACCGCCGCGCGCTCCTACGGCAGACACCGCTCGCCCCGGGCGGACGGGCGCTGTGTCGGCATCCCGTTCCCAGGCATGACCGGCGTACGCGTGGTGAGCCGCGACGGCCACCGGCCGACGTCGTCCTCGCCGGGGTACATCGAGGTCAGCAGCGACGGCCGGATCCGCACGTACCTCGGCGAGCAGGAGCGCTTCGACCGGCAGGCCGACGCACGCTGGTGGCGCATGGGCGACCTGGGCTACCGCACCCGCTGGGGCTGCCTGCACCTGATGGACCGGGAAGTGGACGAGATCCCCGGCTTCGGCAGCACCCTGTCGGTGGAGGACCGGCTGTTCTCACGCCTCCCTGACATCACCGAGGTCGTGATCATCCCCTCGGAGAACGGGCTGCCCCGCCCGGTGGTCTGCACCGAGGGAGACCGGCCGCTGAACCCCGAGGCCTGGCGGGCGGCGGTGGCCGACCTGCCGGAGATGGCGCCGCCGGTGCAGTGGCGGCAGGCGGACCTGCCCCGGACGGCCACCGCCAAGATCAAGCGGCTGGAACTCGCACGGCTGGTCGGACGGGACGGGCGCGCGGACGAGGGCCGGGCCGGAGCACCGGCATGACGACGGTCGTCGTCGCCGGCGGCGGCATCGGCGGTCTCGCCACGGCGCTGAGCGTCTCGGCCCGGGGGCACCGTGTGGTGCTGTGCGAGCGGAACAGCGAGTTCGCCGAGCTCGGGGCGGGTATCCAGCTCGCCCCGAACGGCATGCACGCGCTCGACCGCCTGGGCCTGGCCGCGGCCGTCCGCCGGATCGCCGTACCGGTCACGGAACTGCGCTTCATGGACGGCGTGTCGGGGGAGCACGTCGTCAGCATGCCGCTGGACGAGCGCTACCGCGCCCGCTTCCGCAACGCCTATGTCGTGGTGCACCGCGGAGAGCTCCACCGGCTGCTGCTGCGCGCGTGCCGCGACAGTGACCGGATCGAGCTGCGGCCGTCCAGCGCGGTCGTCGGCTACGAACACACCGGGCAGGCGGTGCGCGTACTGCTCGCGGGGGGCGGGGCCCTGACCGCCGACGCCCTCGTGGGAGCGGACGGCCTGCACTCCGCCGTACGCGGGCAACTGGTCGGCGACGGCGGACCGCGCAACGCGGGCATCACCGTCTACCGCTCGATCGTCCCCATGGACCGGGTCCCCCCGGACCTGCGGCACGCGGCGGTGACGTGGTGGGCGGGGCCGGGCCGGCACTTCGTGCACTATCCGATCGCCTCGGGCCGCAGTCTCAACCTCGCCCCCAGCGTGGAGAACCAGCCCGCCGAGACCTTCTCCGGCACGGTGGTGCCGACGGCGCGGGTGCGCGAGCAGTTCGCCGTGCTCTGCGACACCGCGCAACGACTCCTGGAACTGGCCACGGAGTGGAAGGCCTGGGTGCTGGTCGACCGCGACCCCGTGGACGGCTGGACCGACGACCGGGTCGCTCTTCTGGGTGACGCGGCCCATCCGATGCTGCACTACGCGGCGCAGGGCGCGTGCCTGGCCCTCGAGGACGCGGTGGTGCTCGGGGACCTGCTGGACTGCACGGCCGCCGAGGTCGGCGCGCGGCTGCGCCGCTACAACGCGGCCCGCAGGGACCGGACGGCGCGGGTCCATCGGCTGGCCCGGGACAGCATCGCACTGTGGCACGCCGCGGACACGCGGGCCACCGCCCGCAACAAGGCGCTGACCGCCATGTCGGCGACCGACCTCCACGACTACGTGGCATGGCTGCACGGGGCGCGGAACTTCGCCGCACCGGATGCCGCGCGGCTGCCGGACCCCGCGGCGGAGGAGACGTACACACTGGCCGGCGTCCTGGCCGCCGCCGACGTCGACGACAGGGGCCGGGCCGTGCCGCCCGGGACCTACACCCTGGGCGGCTACCTGGCGCCGCCGGACCAGCCGCAGTAGGAGGTCTTGAGTTCCGGGCGGGACGCGGGGCGCGCCGACAGCCCCGCGCCCCGCCGCGCGCGGGTGTCCCGGACGGTGCCCCAGGTCACGTGTCACCCGTCCCGCCGGCCCGCCGGGCTTCCGCGAACTCGCCGCAGCCGCTCAGGCCGGCCGGTGCGGCGACCGTGCCCAGGCCCGGCTCGGACACCGGCGTGCGCGGGTGCTGCGCCTGCCGCGGCAACCGGCTGTCGTCCTCCCGGCTCAGCAGAGCCGCGGCGATACGTTCCTCCAGACCGGGGCGGTGGACGGCGCCGCCGTCCGGGTCCCTCTGGTCCAGGTGCCCCCACTCGTCCTCGTCGTCGGACCCGGCGCGCGCACACGCCTCACGTGACGCCTGGAGAGAACGCAGGACACCGGGCACCGCGTCCTCCGTACCGATGTCGGCGAGCTTGATCAGCCGCAGCGCGTCCCGTCCGTTGCCGCACTTCGTGAGGTGGTAGCTGAGACAGGACAGGATGTACGCGCCCAGGTTGCGGTCGTCCGCGAGGGCAGACGCGTGCAGTCCCACCAGCAGGTACTGCTGGCCCTGGGTGTACCGGCCCTTCTCCGCGGCCAGCCAGCCGGCGAGCTGGGCCAACTCCGCTATCGCCCTGTACAGCCGTCTGCCGGTCGGTACGTCGTAGGCGGCGCCGCTGGTCAGGTGACGGGCCCAGTGCAGCTCGTGCACCACCCACTTCCTGATGAGGGCGCTGTTGTGCGTGGCGCTCAGGCTGCGCAGCCGGGTGATCCGGCCGGCCAGCACCTCGACCATTTCCGCGGGGAGTTCGACGCCGTCCGATCGTGCCGAGGCCGGTTTGGTGTCGGCCGTGAGCCAGTCGACGGCCAGCAGCACCAGCTCGGGTCCGGGGACCGATTCACCCAAGCGCGGACACGGCCCGGTCCCGTGCTCCTCCTGGTCGAGGAGGGCTCGAAGGACACGGTCGACGTGCTGTTCGGACCAGGGAGTCCCGCGGGCCGGCCCGCCGGCACCGGCGGGCCCGGTGTCGTCAATGCGCTCCGGCCATATCTGACCGATACCGATCGGTCTGTCCAGCTGTTCGGAAAGTATGGAGGCGACGAATTCAGGAACTTGACCCCGTGGGTACGCCCCTTTCGTCCAGCCGTACGGGGCTTTCAGGCTGACCGTGCCCTCGCCGTATCTGCGATTAATTTCACGCGCCAGCCGCTCGGGCGACCAGTGCAGACTTTCGAGGAATAATGCGAGCTGCGATCCTTTGTGCACGGATGCATCTCCCCCTTGAAGCTTCCCTTCACACGTAAGGGCCTTGTCGTCACCTGTTTCAGATTGTCACACCTGTTCCAGTATTTCCACTGTGCAAAGTAAGTTGGTTCGGATTCAGACGATCTCAGGTTCCAGGGTTTTGGGGTCAGGGGTGCGGACGTGCGGACGGCGGCACCGCCCATTACAGGGCGGTGCCGCCATCAGGACATGGCTTGAAGCCTACTTGTGGTCCCAGGACCCGATACGCATGACCTCCTTCTTCAGCACGTCGCCGAAGGTCGGGACCCCCTGTGTGGTGAAGACCGAGACGACCGAGTGCACATGCTTGTTTCCGGTCACCTCGGTCAGCAGGGAATGCGCCAGGTCAATGCGCGACGTATAAAGCCCCGGCGACTCCGGCGGGCCGAAGTGATAGGGGCTCACGGTGTCGGTGTTGAAGAGCGCCGAGGGGCGGACGATCGTCCAGTCGAGATCCGTCGATCGCACGATCTGCTCCATGCGCACCATGTCGTCGTACAGCGTGCGGCCGAGGGTGGTGAGGAACGGGTAGATCACCCTGCGGTACATGAACCGTTCAAGGGGCGGCTTTTCTCCGGGCGCCCGGTTGGTGTGCACGGCGAGCAGACGTGAGGTCACCGTGACCAGCCGCTTGACGCCGTGCGTGGCCATCGCGTCCGTGATGTGCGTGATACCCCGTGAAAGCACGGTCACGGGTTGGCGTCCGTACGGCACACCCAGAATCGATACGACCGCGTCCTGTTCGGCGACCGCTCGCTCGACCGCCGCCCGGTCGGTCACGTCCGCGCCGCATATCCGAAGATGCGGGCCGGACAGCGGGAATTCCTCGGGTCGCCGCACGACCGCGGTCACCGTGTGGCCCGCGGCGAGTGCCTGTTCGGTGAGGTGCCGTCCGGTCGAACTGTTCGCTCCGAACACAGCGAGCTTCAATGGACTTCTCCGTCTCGAGAGTTTCCACCGCGTCTGGTGCGACTGCGCTCCCGTTAGGGCTTGGTGGCCGTGTAGAGAGCGAACGGCGGGTTCGCCACGAAAGCGGCCCAGTACCCCTTCTCGGACAGGCCGGCCGCATGCCCGGGGGCGCGGTTCGGCAGCCGCCGGACATCGACCAGACCCGCCTTCTCCATCGCCTCTTCCGTGGTGCCGGCCGGCCAGAAGAAGCCGTCGAACCCGACGTGCGGCTCGACGTCCATCTCGATGTGGATCACCTGGAGTTCGCCGTGCTTCTCCTTCGGCGTGATGGAGAGGCCGTAGCGCGGATAGACGGACATCTTCCCGAGGTCGATGTCGGGGTTCGAGCACAGGGCGACCATGGTGCCGCCGGACACCAGGTTGGCGGCGCACCGCGCCACCATCTCCTGGTACTCCGCGGTGTCCTTGGCGTGCACGAACGCCCAGACGGGCGCGACGACGTCGAACTCCCCGAGCACCGGCAGCTCGGCCGCGTCCCCCACCTCGTAGGTGATGCCCAGCGGCTGCTCGGTCTCGATCCGGCGGGCCACGTCGACCATGCTCTGCTCGATGTCGACGCCGACGACCGTCCGCGCGCCGAGGCGCTTGAAGATGCGTGAGTAGAAGCCCGTTCCGCAGGCCACGTCCAGGACCCGCTTCCCGGTGAGATCGGGAATCCCGGACAGCAGCGTCTCCCGTTCGGCAAACGCGTAGGGGAGGTTCTTGACGCTGTCGTACTGCGTGCTCGACTCCTGGTACTGCTCGCTGATCCGGTCGTGATGGATGCTCTTCTGCATGATCCACTGCCTTTCTGCGGCGCAGGGCAAAGGCCTGGTCGGTGATCGGACCCGGTAACCGGGCCGTGCTCAGCTGAAGATCTTCTGCACCTTGCGCGACACCCACTCGCTGACCGTCACGGTGTCGAACCGCTCCACTGCGGGGGAGTCGGTGAAGGGGCGCATGGGTTCGATGGAGGCGTCGTGGTTGGGGAGGTAGAAGTACGGGATGGTGAGCCGGGAGGAGGTGTCGCCGGGGTGGGGGGTGGTGACGCGGTGCATGGTGGAGACCCAGCGTCCGCCGGTCCACAGGGCCATGAGGTCGCCGATGTTGACGACGAAGCTGCCGGGGATGGCGGAGACGTCGCGCCAGGTGTCCTCGTCCTGGAGGACTTGGAGGCCGCCGCGGTCGTCTTCCTGGTAGAGGATGGTGAGGCTGCCGAAGTCGGTGTGGGGGCCGCGTCGCCACTGGCCGGGGAGTGGGGGGCTGAGTTGTGGCGGGTAGTAGTTGACGGCGATGGATGAGCCGTGGTGGTCGAACTTGTCGTCGAAGAACTTCTCGTCGAGGTCGAGGGCGAGTGCGAACAGGCGCATGAGGTCGGCGGCGAGGTCGCCCATGGCGGTCATGTACTCCTGCCAGACCTCCCGGAACTCCGGAGGGTTCCGGGGCCAGATGTTCCTGTGGGTCCAACTCGCCCATTCGTTCCCGAGTTTCCGGCGCTCCTCGTCGCCCAGCTCGCCTGTCACATGAGCGGCGAACGTCTCGCACAGGTCCGGGGGAGTCTTCTGGTCGAGGCTGCGGGCAAGGGTCCCGCCGGCCCTGCGGTATCCGGACACCCCGGGGCGCGACGCGACGAGGTCCTTCTCCGGTTCCGGTAGTTTGAAGAACCGGTTGGTCGCCGTGAACATGCGGTCCGTGAGATCCGTCGGAATACCGTGACCGATGACGATGAAGAAGCCGGACCTGCGCAGCGCTGTTCCGATCGCTTCGGCGATTGCGGCGCGTCTGCCCTGGTCTTCCCGAGAGGAAATATCGATGACCGGCACGAAGCCATCGGTTACGGTGACGGTCGACTGGTCACTGGTCACGGTTTTCCCTCTCTCCCGGAATCTTTCAGGGATCCGCTGGGCGGTGGCTTTGACCCTAGGCGCCGCCAAAGGCGAGTCACCACGCTCGGTGGTGGAATCTGTCAACTCGTCACCATTCGAGCGCAAATCCCAGGTCCGCGTTCGGCGGTTTGCTATGCGCCGGGTCCGGCGAACAACTTCTGGATCTTGTGCGACATCCATTCCCCGGCGATCACGCTGGCACCGGAACGCTCCACTGCGGGGGAGTCGGTGAAGGGGCGCATGGGTTCGATGGAGGCGTCGTGGTTGGGAAGGTAGAAGTACGGGATGGAGAGCCGGGAGGAGGTGTCGCCGGGGTGGGGGGTGGTGACGCGGTGCATGGTGGAGACCCAGCGTCCGCCGGTCCACAGGGCCATGAGGTCGCCGATGTTGACGACGAAGCTGCCGGGGATGGCGGAGACGTCGCGCCAGGTGTCCTCGTCCTGGAGGACTTGGAGGCCGCCGCGGTCGTCTTCCTGGTAGAGGATGGTGAGGCTGCCGAAGTCGGTGTGGGGGCCGCGTCGCCACTGGCCGGGGAGTGGGGGGGTGAGTTGTGGCGGGTAGTAGTTGACGGCGATGGATGAGCCGTGGTGGTCGAACTTGTCGTCGAAGAACTTCTCGTCGAGGTCGAGGGCGAGTGCGAACAGGCGCATGAGGTCGGCGGCGAGGTCGCCCATGGCGGTCATGTACTCCTGCCAGACCTCCCGGAACTCCGGAGGGTTCCGGGGCCAGATGTTGGCCAGCGTCCACGTCGCCCATTCGTTCCCGAGTTTCCGGCGCTCCTCGTCGCCCAACTCCCCGGTGGCGTGGACCGAGAATGCCTCGCACAGGTCCGGGGGAGTCCGCTGGTCGAGGCTGTGGGCGGTCGACCCGCCCGTCCGCCGGAAACCGGAGACGCCCGGACGGTGCGCGACCTGCTCCTTCTCCTCCTCGGGCAGTCTGAAGAACGCGTACGTCACGGTGAACATGCGGTCGATGAGCTCCTGCGGAACCCCGTGACCGACGACGACGAAGAACCCGGAACCCGTGCACGCCTGGTCGATGGTCCTGGCGATCGCCGCGCGACCCTGAGGGGTGCTTCTCGGCGACAAGTCGATGACGGGTACGAAACCATCGGCGACAGCGCCGGCCGCCCGGTTGCCGTGCATGGCTGATTCCTTCCTCTTCCGGTGGCCGTCCGGTTTCAGCCGGACGCTTCGGCCACTGCTTCTGGACGGGGGGTCCGGGGGCCGCCCCGGGAGAACAGGCCGACGAGCAGCGCGCCGCACACGAGGATGCCGAAGGCCACCCAGAGCGCCACGGTGTAGCCGTGGACCGTTCCGGTGTCGACGGCTCCCGGGCGGTTCCCGTGGTCCTTCAGGTACGACGTGGCGGCACTGGTGGCGATGGAGTTGAGCAGCGCGGTGCCGAACGCGGCCCCCACCTGCTGCACCGTGTTGTAGGCCGCCGACGCGACCCCCGCCTCGGCCGGGTCGAGCCCGGTCGTCGCCGTGTTCGTCGCCGTCGCCAGCAGGCAGCCGAGACCGATACCGGTCAGGACCATGGCCGGGGTCAGGTACACCGGGAACACATGGGAGCTGTCCGCCTTCAGTTGCGTGAGGATCAGCATGCCGGCGGCGGACGACAGCATGCTGCCCGCGATCAGGACGCTCGGCGCGGTCCGGCGGCTGAGCCGGCCGGCGACGACCATCGCGCCGATGGTGGTGCTCACGGCGTTCACCAGCAGCGTCATGCCCGCCCTGACCGGCGAGTAGCCGAGGATCGTCTGGGTGTAGTAACTCACGAAGAGGTAGAAGCCGAACATCGCCGCGAACATCAGGCACACGGACACGAACGCCGTGCCGCGGACCCGGTGGACCAGGATGCGCAGGGGCAGTAGCGGATGCCGCGATCGGGTCTCGACCAGGACGAACAGGCCCAGCAGGAGCGCACCGCCGACGAGGAGGGCGAGCACCGCCGGGTCACTCCAGCCGCGCGGTTCCGCCTGGGCGAAGCCGTAGACCAGTGAGACGAGGCCCGCGGCGCTGAGCAGTACTCCGGGAAGGTCCAGGGTGCGCAGGCGGCCACCCGGGCGGTCGCGCAGGATGAGCGGGACGCCGATCAGGGCGATCGCGGACATGGGGATGTTGACGTAGAGGCACCAGCGCCAGTTGGCGTACTCGGTGAGCAGTCCGCCCGCCACGACGCCGAGCGCCGCTCCGCCGGCGCCGACACCGGCGAAGACACCGAAGGCCTTTCCGCGTTCGCGCCCGTCGGTGAAGGTCAGGATGAGCAGGGAGAGCGCCGCCGGCGCCAGGAGCGCGGCGAAGAGGCCCTGTCCGGCACGTGCGGCGAAGAGGGTGCCGGCGTTGCCCGCCGCACCGCCGAGCCCCGAGGTCAGGCCGAAACCCACGAGGCCGATGGCGAAGGACCGCCGGTGTCCGATCGCCCCGCACACGCGCCCGCCCAGCAGCAGGAGGCCGCCGAAGGCGAGGGCGTAGGCCGTGATCACCCAGTGACGGTCGGCATCTGTCATGCCCAGGCTCTTCTGGGCCGAGGGGAGAGCGATGTTCACGATGGTCGCGTCCAGCACGACCATCAGTTGGGCAAGGCTCACGACCGGAAGGGTCCACCAGCGCTTCTTGGACCGAGCCGGTAAGGGGGCTTCTTGCTGGATGTCTGTCACGACTACTCGCACTATGGTCGGGTGACTCGAACGTTGGTCTAGTAGGGGGCGACTCTACTACAACTCGATGCGGTCGTGCCCTTGTGGAAGTGCGTGCGGGGGGCCCGGAACGACCGCCAAGTCGGTGCCGGACAAGCCGAGTTGAGGCGGGGTGGAAGATGCGGGCAGCAGGTCGTGGCGGTCGCGCACGAAGCGCGGAGCCGGGCGTGCGAGACTCGACCGGCAACACTCAGTGGCGCGATGTGCACCCTCGGGGTGAGCCGCGTGAATCCGGAGGTGAACGTCATAGCGGGCAAGGAACGCTCGAGGGCGCAGGGTGGCGCGGGAGTCGGCAATGTCTGGCTCCGCTCCTCGCGGGGCAACAAGGGGGAACCGCCGCTGACGCGGGAACGCATCGTTCTGGCCGCCGTCGCCCTGCTGGACGAGCAGGGGATGGACCGGCTCACGATGCGCCACCTGGCCGAGCGGCTTCAGGTGGGTGCGACGACCCTGTACTGGCACGTGGCGACCAAGGGTGACGTCATCGACCTGGCGGTCGACGCGATCTTCGGGGAGACCCGGCTCCCGGACCAGCGCGCCGAGAACCCGCGGGACGACATCGTGGTCCTGGTCAACACCTGGCGGCAGGCGATGCTGCGACATCCCTGGGCGGCCACCCTGCCCGCGCGGCAACGGCCTCTGATGGGACCCAACTTCCTGGCGTGGATGGAGTTCCTGCAGTCCGCGCTGCTTCGCGCGGGCCTGACCGGAAAGCGGCTCAACGCCGCCACATGGGCGCTGTACAACCACGTGATGGGCGCCACGGCGACCCAGTCCAGCCTTCAGCTCTCCGCCGAGGAGGCCCGGCAGGGGCAGGAGTACCTGGAGGGTCAACGCGACCGGTATCCGACCGTCGCCGCGAACAACTACATCTCCGACGTCGACTGGGACACCAGCTTCACCGTCGGTCTGGAACTGCTGCTGGACGGAATCGACGCGCAGACCAGGGGATGAGGCCGGGGGGGCGCGGCCCCGGTCCCCGAGTGACTCTTCGCCGGGGAGGGGCGGGCGCTCGCCGGGGCGACCACGTGTCGCTTCCGTCCGGCGACCCGGCCCGCCCGGACGCCGGAAGGGCGCCCTTTCGCCAAGGGCCCTCCGACGCACTGTCCCGACCTCGTTACACTGCGGCACGTTCGACTCGGGACGCAGGCGACGGGAACTGGGGCGCCGTTCGAGGGGGGAGGGACGTGCGACGACACGCCGGGCCGTCGCCGATCCTTCACACAGTTCTGGCAGGAGGCCGTCGAACACCGTGCCGGTCTGCCGATAGGCTCGGACCGGATCGAGACCGGCCGGCGGGCGTCGCGGACGTGGCGCAGGGCGACATGACCGCGTACCCGGAGGACACCCTGCCCGCCGCACCCCCCGCCTTACCCCGGACGCCTCGTGTGGGGGCGTGTCCGTCGTCCGGCCGTATCCCGCTCTCCCCGCCGATCGCGCCCGTCCCTCCCGGGAGGACCGTCGGCGCGTGGGATCACCTGTGTGCGCATCCCCGGCTTTTGGTCTGTCATGTCCGCATCCAGAGGGATGTCCTCCGGGTGAACGGCGGCCGGCGAAGCCCGCTTCGCCGGCCCCAGCGCCGCCCCGCCTGGCGGGGGCCGCCACTGCCGTCGATCCCCCCGATTCACTGACCGGTTCGCGGCTCGGACACTCTGCAGAGGACTTGATGACCGATCTGATACTGGCCGTCGGTGCCGTGGTCGCGGTGGCGGCCGCTGGGACCGCTGGGCACTTCCACCGCGCCTACCGGCGCGAGCGAGGCAGGGCCGACCAGCTCCAGGGACATGCGGAACAGCTCACCCGGCAACTGCGTGCGGCGGAGCACGCCATGGCGCAGCTGGCCTCGGAGGTGCTGCCCGCGATCGCCGCCCCCGGCCCCGGCGGGCATCGCGGGCCCGACCTCCCCCTGCCCCCGCCGCTGGCGCACACGCCACTGGCCGGCCGGCTCCGCGACGTCGCCGGGCAGGCGACCGCCGCCGTGGTGCGGGTGCGGGAGACCGCGCAGGCCGCGGCCGACCACCGGGTCGCCGAGATCCGGTCCGCGGCGGACCACGAGATCGCCAAGGCGCGCCGGGAGTCACGGGAGGCGACGCGTGCGGCCGTGCGCAGCTTCGCGTCGAACGTGGTGGCACGGGCGTCCAGGCTGAGCCGGGAGATCAGCCAGGGGGTGCGCTCCCACCAGGACGACGAGGCGTACGCCACGCTGGTGCACATCGACCACACCGCGCAGCAGATGCTGCTCACCGCACAGGGCTACGCGGTACTGGCCGGCGACAAACTCTCCAGGCGCTGGCCGCAGACCTCCCTCAGCGATGTGATCCGCGCGGCGATGGGCCGCATCGAGGGCTACCAGCGGGTGGAGCACCACGAGTTGGACACCGTCGCGGTGCAGAGCCGCGCGGTCGAGGCCGTCGTCCACACCCTGGCCGTGCTGCTGGACAACGCCCTGCGCTACTCCCCGCCGACCGCGCGTGTGCACGTCTCGGTGGAGGAAGGCCATCACGCCTGCTTCCTGACCGTGGACGACGCCGGGCTGCGGATGGACGACGAGCGGTTGCTGTGGGCCAGCGACATCATGTCCGGCAAGGACCGCGACGACATCACCCAGCTCGGCGCGCACCCGCAGACGGGCCTGCGGGTCGCCTCGCTGCTCGCCGAGAACTACGGCTTCCGGGTGGAGCTGAGCGCGCCGAACATCTACCAGGGCACCCGGGCCGTGCTGGTGCTGCCGAAGAACCTCCTGGTGTTCTCCACCGCCGGCCCGGCCGCCGCCACGCCCGCAGCCGCCGCGCCCGCGCCCGCAACACCCGCGCCCGCCACGCCCGCGGCCGTACCGGCCCCCCGGAACCCCACCCCCCCGGCGGCTCCCGCGACCACCGCCAGCGGACTGACCGTCCGTCAACGACCGGCCAGGGCACACAGCGCGCCCGCGCCGGCGTCCGACACACCTGCCCCGCCGGGCCGGCCGAGCGTCGCCGCCGCCTGGGCGGCCGGCAGCCGCCGCGGGCGCCAGACCGACGAAGACACCGGACTCACCGAAGGACACTGACCATGCGCGACACGCACAGCAACAGCCTGGGATGGCTGCTCGACCAGGAGATCGGCTGCGTCGAGGGCGTCGAGTACGCGGTGCTGATGAGCGGCGACGGCCTGCTGCAGGCCCGCACGACGACCATCGGCCAGGAGGACGCGGAGAAACTCGCCGCCGTGACCGCGTCGCTGCGCGCCGCCGGCAAGGCGTGGGACGAACACGTCGGCGGCAAGGGAATGTGCCAGTTGCTCATCGAGTCGCAGGGCCGCATCGGGCTGACGACCGCGGCGGCGCACAACACGATGCTGTCGGTGGTCACGACCGGCCCCGAGGCCGATGTGGGTCTGATCAGCCATCACATGGTGCGGCTGGCCGCACGGCTCGGCCACGAGATGGGCGTCTCGGACCGCGGCCCCGCCTCGGAAGGCGGCACCGCGACATGACCGGTCCGCGGCACGACCCGGACCTGATCAGGCCCTACGTCCGTACCGGCGGGCAGGTCCGCCCCAGCCGGGACGTACGTGTGGAGACGATCGTCATCGCCGCGTCCGGCCCCACCGACACACTGGGGCCGGACGCCCGCAGGGTGATGCGCCTGTTCGCCGGCGGGCGCGGCGGTCTGGCCGTGGCGGACATCGCCGCGGCTCTGGAGCTGCCGCCCTCCACCGTCCGGATCCTCGTCTCGTCGTTGATGGACAGCGGCCATCTGGCCAGCCCCGCCCCGGCCCAGGGGGGCCGCCCCGGACTCGACCTGCTGGAGGAGGTGCTGCGTGGACTCCGCGAACTGGTCTGACCAGCCCGCCGTTCACTATCTCGCCCCTGCCGTGGCCCGGTCGGCGAAGATCGTCGTGGCCGGGGCGTTCGGGGTCGGCAAGACGACCTTCGTCGGCAGTGTCTCCGAGGTGACACCGCTGCGCATGGAAGAGCCGATCACCCAGGCGAGCGTCGGCGTGGACGATCTGCGCGGCACGCCGCACAAGACGACCACGACGGTCGCCATGGACTTCGGCCGCATCCATCTGCTCGACGACCGGCTGGTCCTGTACCTGTTCGGTACGCCGGGCCAGACCCGCTTCCGCCCCCTGTGGGAAGGCCTGACCGAAGGTGCGCTGGGCGCCCTGGTGCTCGCCGACACCCGCGACCTGGAGGGCTCCCACGAGGTACTGAGCCTGCTCGAGGAGCAGCGGACGCCGTACGCCGTCGCCATCAACGTCTTTCCCGACGCGCCCCGCTACCCCCTGCACGAGGTCCGCCAGGCACTCGCGCTGGACCCCGACACCCCGCTGACCGAGTGCGACGCCCGTGACCGCCGGTCCTGTGTGTACGCGCTCATCACCCTCATCGAGTTCCTGACCGCCCGTCACACCCCCGCCCCCCTTGTGGAGCCTCGCCCATGACCCCCCTCGACCCCGGTGCGGCGCCCCCGCCGGCTCCGGTCGCCCTCTACGACGCCGAGTTCGCCGCCGACCCCCACGCCACCTACGAGCGCATGCGCCGCGTCTTCGGGCCGCTGGTCCCCGTGGAGCTGGCCCCAGGCATCCCCGCCACCCTGGTCATCGGCTTCCACCAGGCCCGGCGCATCCTCAACGACCCGCTGCACTTCCCCGCCGATCCGCGGATCTGGCAGCAGGACGTCCCCGAGACCTGCCCGGTCCTGCCGATGATGGAGTGGCGTCCCAACGCGCTGCGCTCCTCCGGACCCGAGCACGCCCGCTACCGGGCCGCGAACACCGCGAGCCTGCGGGCGGTCGACCAGCACGAGCTGCGGGCCCTGGTGGAGAAGGTCGCCGCCGGCGCCATCGACGGCTTCCGCGCCCACGGCCACGCCGACCTGCTCACCCAGTACTCGTGGCCCATCGCCTTCCAGGTCCTGAGCGCGCTGCTGGGCTGCCCCGACGAGATCGGCCGGCGCATCGCCGAGGGCATGGCCAAGATCTTCGAGGCGGAGGCCGAGACCGCCGCGCAGGGCAACGAGATGCTCGGCCAGGCGCTCGCGGAACTCGTCGCCCTGCGGCGGCGGTACCCCGGCGACGACGTCACCTCCCGGCTGCTGGCCCACTCCGCCCGCCTGGACGACATGGAGATGATCCATCAGCTCGTCACGCTCTACGGCGCGGGCATCGAGCCCCTGACCCACCTGATCAGCAACACCGTACTCAAGATCCTCACCGACGAGCACTTCTCCGCCGGCCTGCACGCCGGCCAGCCCGTGCGCGACGCCCTCGACACGGTCCTGTACACCGACCCGCCGATGGCCAACTACTGCATCAGCTACCCGCCGTACCCCATCGACGTCGAGGGGGTGCTGCTGCCCGCCCACCAGCCCGTCCTCATCTCCATGGCCGCCTGCAACAACGACCCGGCCGTCACCGGCGGGGTCACCGAGGGCCAGCTGGCCGGCAACCGTGCGCACCTGTCCTGGAGCATCGGCGCGCACACCTGCCCCGCCCGCACCCACGCCTACCTCATCGCCGAGACGGCCATCACCTGGCTTCTGGACGCGCTCCCCGAGCTGGACCTCGCCTGCTCCGTGTCCGAACTGACCTGGCGGCCTGGGCCGTTCCACCGCGCCCTGGAAGCCCTGCCCGTCCGTTTCCCCGCTGCCGTCTGAAGGAGACCAGCATGCCCCAGCACACTCCGCTCGTGCTCGACCCCACCGGCGCCGCCCGGCACCAGGAGCACCGGGACCTGCGCGCCCAGGGCCCGGCCACCCGGGTGGACATCCTCGGCGTGCAGGCCTGGGCCGTCACCGACCCCGCCCTCCTCAAACAGCTGCTGACCAGCCCCTCCGTCTCCAAGGACGCACGCGCGCACTGGCCGGACTTCGAGGAGACGGTCACGACGTGGCCGCTCGCCCTGTGGGTCGCGGTGAGGAACATGTTCACCGCCTACGGCGCCGACCACCGCAGGCTGCGGCGGATGGTCGCCCCCGCCTTCAGCGCACGGCGCATCGCCGAACTGCGCCCGGCCGTCGAGACCATGGTCACCGAGCTCGTCGACGACCTGGCCGCGCTGCCCGCCGGAGAGGTCGTGGACCTGCGCGAGCGCCTGGCCTACCCCCTGCCCATCTCCGTGATCGGCCACCTGATGGGGGTACCGGAGGACCAGCGAGCCGACTTCCGGCAGCTCGTGGACCGCGTCTTCGACACCACGCTCACGCAGGAGCAGTCCCAGGCCAACACGGCGCGGCTCTACGCCGTCCTCGACGACCTGATCGCCACCAAGAGCAGCACCCCCGGCGACGACATGACGTCCCTGCTCATCGCGGCCCGTGACGAGGAGTCGGACGGCACCGGCTTCACCGGCGAGGAACTCCGCGACACGCTGCTGCTGATGATCAGCGCCGGCTACGAGACCACCGTGAACGTCATCGACCAGGCGATCGTCGCCATGCTCACCCGGCCCGACCAGCTCGACCTCGTCCGCACCGGCAAGGCCGGCTGGGGCGACGTCGTGGAGGAGACCCTGCGGCACGAACCCGCCGTGAAGCATCTGCCCCTGCGCTACGCCGTCACCGACGTCGAGCTGCCCGACGGACGGACCATCGCGCGGGGCGAGGCGATCCTCGCGTCCTACGCCGCCGCCAACCGCCACCCGGACTGGCACGGCGACACCGCCGACACCTTCGACGTCACCCGCACCGTCAAGGAACACCTGGCCTTCGGCCACGGTGTGCACTTCTGCCTCGGCGCTCCGCTGGCCCGGCTGGAGGTCACCGAAGCCCTCGGCCAACTCTTCGCCCGCTTCCCCGACATGACACTCGCGGTTCCCGCCGGCGAACTGCGGCCCGTGGCCTCCCTGATCAGCAACGGCCACCAGCAACTCCCCGTACGCCTGCGGCCGTAGGCCCCCGGCGCCGTCCGCACCGGGCGACGACTTCGGTCCCCGCGTGCTTGAACGTGCCGCGCGCTGGGCACGGACCTCCTACCGGCGACCACCGCCGGGTGGTGCCGGCAGGAGGGGGTCGTCATGGACCGTCGGATCCGGGTACGCGTCAGCCGGCGCCCCGCCGCCCCGCGCGAGCGGGAGATCGACCGCAGGACGCCGTCGGGGCGCATCCTGCCGTACTGACCGCCGTATCAGCCCGCGTCCTGGGATCCCCGGCTCACCGCCCCGCGGCCGTCGACCGCCGCCCGCAGGGCGGTGCGCAGCTCCTCGGGCAGGGGCGGGCCGCCGGGGTTCGCGCTCGCCGTGACCGCCGCCGCCACCCGGCGCAGCTTGGTGTTGGAGCGCTGGGAGGTCTCGCGCAGGATGTCCCAGGCGTCGTCCGGGGTGCAGCCGTGCGCGGCCATCAGGATGCCGCGCGCCTGGTCGATCACCGGGCGGGAGTCGATCGCGTGCCGCAACTGCGCGATCTCCAGGCGCAGGGAGTCCAGTTGCTCGGCGCGTTCCAGGGCCACCGCCGAGGCGGTGCGGGCCGGGAGGCCGGCGGGCGGCGCGGTGCGCAGCGGGTCGGTGGTGTCCAGCCCCGTCAGCTCCAGGACCCGGCGCGGCTGGCCTCGCCAGCCGGTGGCCGAGACCGCGACACCGTGCCGGCGGCCGTACTCCCGCAGCACGTCCAGGAACGCCGGGCCGGTCGAGTCCATGAAGGACACCTCCGTCAGGTCCAGCTCGATCCCGCGGACGCCCGCGGGCAGCCCGGCCAGGATCCCGGCGAGGGTGTCCGTACAGCCGTGGACCAGCTCGCCACGCGCCCGCAGGACGATCCGGTCGCCCTGCCCGTGCCCGTCGACGACCAGGGTGTCCGGCCGTCCGGTGTGCGGTGCGTGTGCCGCAGAACGCATGTCGCCGCCCCGTTCCCCGCTCTCCTCGGTCCGCTCGGTGCCACGCCGCTCGCCTGCCCGGCGCGCCTTCGCCTACACCGCCGTTCCCGGATCCGGTCCCGATCGGGTGAGCCGGGCGGAATAATGGGCACCTCTCTTCCTGTGCGAGTGGGAGAAGGCGTGAGCGGACCCGAGGTCGTCCGGCCCCGGCGGGCGCTCGGTGCCGTGCCGGCGCCCTGGCTCAGCGTGTGCCCGCTCATCGGGCGGACCGGATTCCGCGCGGTGGGCGAAGTGAGCCTGCCGACCCACGGCATATGGGAGCGCGCGCTGGAGGACGCCGTGCGCGACGACGGGGACGTGTACCACGTGGAGCTCTCCGCGCTGTCCTTCGTCGACGTCGCCGGCGCCGAGGCGCTCGCGGACGCCGCCCGGCGGTTCGGCGAGCGGCGGCTGGTCCTGGACCGCCCGCCGGCCGTCCTGCCCCGCGTCCTGGAGCTGCTGTGGCCCGGACTTCCGGCGATCGAGGTGTCGGCGTCGTGACCACCGAGCCCACGACGGAACCCGTCGACGCCCTCCAGCCCTTCGTGCACCCCGCGCTGTTCTACGGCGACACGGAGGAGTACCTCGCCGGCACCGTCCCCTTCGTCCGTGACGCGCTGGCGGCCGGCGCGCCGGTCGCGGTCGCCGTACCCGGGGACAACCTGCGGCTCGTCCGGGACGCGCTGGGCGCCGACGGCGCCGCCGTACGGTTCCTGGACATGCGGGAGGCCGGCCGCAACCCCGGCCGGATCATCCCCGGCGTGCTGCGTGCCTTCGCCGACGCCCACCCGTCCGGCCGGCGCGTCCACATCATCGGCGAGCCGGTCTGGCCGGGCCGCAGCCCGGCCGAGTACCCGGCCTGCGTCCAGCACGAGGCCCTGATCAACGCCGCGTTCCAGGGCCGCGAGGTCACCATCCTGTGCCCGTACGACACCGCCGGGCTGGACGAGCGCGCGCTCGCCGACGCCCACGCCACCCATCCGGTCGTCATCCGCGCCGGCGCGCAGGAGAGAAGCGAGGCCTACGACCCCGGGGGCGCCGTCGCCCGCTACAACGAGCCGCTGCGACCCGCCCCCGGCGACGGTACGGACGTGTTCACCACCGCCTTCGACGAGGACTCCCTCTCCGCCGTACGGCACCTCGCCACCGAGCACGGCGCCCGGCTGGGCCTGGCCGGACTGGGGCTGGAGAACCTGGCGCTGATCACCGCCGAGCTGACCACCAACAGCGTCGTCCACGGCGGCGGCACCGGCGGGCTCACGGTGTGGGCCGAGGGCGGATACGTGCTGTGCGAGGTCCGCGACAAGGGACGGCTGGCCGACCCGCTGGCCGGCCGGCGGCCGGCCTCCCGGGACCAGCGGGGCGGGCGCGGGCTGTTGCTGGTCAACCTGGTGGCGGACCTGGTGCGGGTGCACACGGGGCCTGCCGGGACGGTCATCCGGTGTTACGTGGGGCGTTGATCCGGATGCCCGCCGTGGGTCGAGGACGGCCCCCGCGCCCCTCGGGGGCGCTCAATTCCGGGCGCCCACGGGGTTCGCCCGATGGGCCAACTCCAGCAGGGCCCGTACGGTGCTCTCCGCCGGGCCCAGGCGGGGGTGCCACTGGGCGATGATACTGACCGGGCGGATCCGTTCGGTCAGCCGCAGTTCGACCAGGTCGCCCTCCTGCAGCTCCCGTGTGACCGTCAGTTCCGGTAGCAGGGTGATGCCCTGGCCGTGCCCGACGAGCCGCAGCAGAGCCGCCATCGAGCCCTGGAGCAGGGTCTGCTGGGCACCGGCCAGCAGGTCCCGGCCGAAGCGGTCCATCAGCATCTCCGTGGTGCAGCCGCGTTCGGCCACCAGGAAGTCGTGGCCCAGCAGTTGCCCGGGGGTCACCGTCTCCTGTCGCGCCAGCGGATGGCCCGGCGCCGCCACCAGCACCGAACGGCAGTGCCCCACGACCGCGTGCGGCCGGGTTGGGCGGACGCCGTTGTCGTACTCGAACATCAGGTCCAGCCGGCCTGCCGCGAAGGCCTGTTCCAGCCCCTTGCGCGGGGCCACCGTCAGTACGACGTCCGTACCCGCGTCCGTGCCGCCCGCGCCGTACTCCAGGGCCGCCAGCACCTCGGGCAGCCACGCGTGGGCCAGGGACTCCGGCGCGCCGATCCGCAGCCGGGGCCGGTCGCCGCGGGCCGCCCGGCGCATCCGCTCCTCCAGCTCCAACGACTCGCGGGCGTACGGCAGCAGCCGGGTGCCGGCCTCGGTGAGCACCGCACCCGTGCCCGCCCGCACCAGGACGCTCACGCCCAGGTCGGCTTCCAGCCGCTTGAGCTGGGCGCTGACACTGGACTGGGCGTAGCCCAGCGCATGGGCGGCGGCGGAGATGCCGCCGTGCTCGGCGACCGCGACGAAGGCGCGCAGATGGCGGGAGTCCACGGCGCCAAGGGTAGCCAGCCCATCGGACTCTTCGATGGGGCCATCGCGATCACGGTGTCGCGACACCCGCGCCCACCGCGACAGGCTGCGCCCATGACCACAGCCGACTCCACCGCACGGCCCTCGGCGACCGCCGTCGGCACCCGTTCGGGCAAGGGGCCCGGGAAGGCCGCCCGGACACCGTCCCACGGCATCTCCCGTCCCACCTTCGCCGGTATCGCCCTCGGCAACCTGCTCGTCCTGCTGGACACGTCGATCCTCAACGTCGCCGTCCCCGACATCCAGACCTCGCTGCGCCCGGCCGCCGCCGCACTGCCCTGGACCGTCGACGCCTACACGGTCGTCTTCGCCGGGCTGCTCCTGACCGGAGGGGTCGTCGCCGACCGCTGGGGCGCCCGCCGCGTCTACACCGCGGCCCTCGGCCTGTTCGCCGTCCTGTCCGTGGCCTGCGCCCTCGCCCCCGGCTCCGGCTCCCTGATCGCCGGCCGCGCGCTGCTCGGCGCCGCCGGCGCCGGTCTGGTGCCCGCCTCCGTGGCCCTGCTCATCCATCTGCACCCCGATCCCGTCCGCCGCACCCGTGCCATCGGCGCCTGGACCGCGCTCAGCGGGCTCGGCGCCGCCGTCGGCCCCGTGCTCGGCGGCGCGCTCGTCGAACTCGGCGGCTGGCGGCTGGTGTTCCTCGTCAACCCGCCCCTCGCCCTGGCGGCACTGCTCCTCGCCCGCCGGCTGCCCGCGCCGCCCGCACGGGCCGGCCGTGCCCTGGACCGCCCGGGTCTCCTCCTGTCCACCGCCGGCCTCGGCCTGCTCACCTTCGGCCTGGTCGAGGCCGGCATCGAGGGCTGGGACGCGCCCTGGGCGCTTGTCCCGCTCGCCGCCGCGCTCGGCTGTTTCGCCGCGGTGGCCGCCGTCGAACGCAGGGCCGCCGCCCCGGTCCTGCCGCCCGCGCTGCTCGCCCTGCCGAAGGTGCGGGCCGCGATGGTCGCCGCCGCGGTGTCCTGCTTCGCCTACTTCGGCGGCCTGTACCAGCTCGCCGTATGGCTTCAGCACACCTACCGCCTGACGCCGTTCGACGCGGGTCTCGCCGCCCTGCCGATGGTCCTCCCGGTGTGCGTGATGCCGTTCTTCACCGGCCGGCTCGTGGCCCGCCACGGCCCCCGCCCGGTCCTGCTGTCCGGCATGTCCGCCGCCGTGGTCGCCGGCGCGCTGCTGGCCTGCGTGGTCGGTCCGCACCCGGCGCTGCCCCTGGTCGTGACCGCGGAACTGGCGCTCGCCGCGACCGGCACGCTGTCCATTCCGGGGGCCGCGGCCGCGGTCGCCGTCGCGGCGCCACCGGAGTACGCCGCCACGAGTCAGGGGGCGCTCAACGGCATTCGGCAGGCGGGGTCGGCGTTGGGGGTCGCGGTGCTGGGCACGATGGGTTCCCCGGCCGCTTCCGGTGACGTTCTGCTGGGGGTCGGGGCCCTGGCGGTGCTGCTGGTCGTCCGCAGCCGTGACTGAGGGCCGTGCCGCCGCGGGCGGCTCAGGCGGCCAGCGGGTTCAGGACCAGCGGCTCGATCCGGCCCTCCAGCATGGCGCCGATGCCCTCGGCGGCGCAGATGTCGGGGCGTTCGGCGATGTACACCGGCATCCCGGTGGCCTGCCGCAGCATCTGGTCGAAGCCGGGCAGCAGGGCCGAGCCGCCCACCATCGTGATCCCGCGGTCGGCGAGGTCGGCGACCAGGTCGGGCGGGCAGTCGCGCAGCACCTTGCCGATGCCGTCGAGGACGGCGGTCAGCGGGGTCTGGATCGCCTCCCGCACGGCGGCGGTGTCGACGCGCACGCTGCGCGCGAGACCGGTGACCACGTCCCGGCCGTTGATCACCGTGGAGGACGGGCCCTGCGAGGTCAGCCCGGTGCCGGACAGGGCCAGCTGCAGCGGACGTACGGACTGGCTGGGCAGGATGAGCTCGTGCGCGTGCCGCAGGTGCTGCACGATCGCCTGGTCCACCGCCTCGCCGCCCACCGGGACCCGCTCGGCGGTCACGACGGACCCGAGCGAGAGCACCGCGACCTGCGTGGCCGCCGCCCCGCACATCATGATCATGGTGGCCTCGGGGCGTTCGACGGGCAGCCCGCAGCCGACGGCGGCGGCGATCAGCGTGTCCACCAGCTCGACCCGGCGCGCACCCAGCCCGACCAGCGTCTCGATGGTCGCCCGCTGGGCCAGCGGATCCGCGCCGTGCGGAGTGCACGCGGCGGCCCGCAGCCGCAGATTGCGCCGCAGGGCACGGCGCACCTTGTCGCCGAGCAGCTGCCGCAGCATGCGCTGGGCCATCTCGATGTCGACCACCGTGCCGCCGGAGATGGGCCGTACGACCCGGATGTAGCCCGGCGTCCGTCCCGTCATCCGCTCCGCGAAGTCCCCGACCCCGATGAGTGACCCGCTCCGTGTGTTCACGGCGGCGACCGAGGGCTGGTCGATCACGAGACCGGCGCCCTTCACATACACCCGGGTGCGGGCCGCGCCCAGGTCGACGGCGAAGTGGCAGCGCCGCAGCTGCTCCAGACGGACGGTCACGGCAGATCCTCCCGGGGTGCGCGGGCCTCTTCCTTCTGTCTGCATCCTGCGCGGGATCCGGGGGCGGGCGCCTTCTGGAGGGGGCCGGGCGGGGTGCCGCTGAATGGGGGGTTTCCGGGGGTGCACCGGTGTGTCGCCTGGTCAGGCGCGGTTTCGTGTCGGGTCCCGTGCGGCCCGCCGGGGGCGGTCCACGGCCGCTGCGGCCTTTGCCGGCTTCCCGCGCGGGGACCACAGCCCGGTCACGAGGCCGGCCGGCCCGTGCGGTTGATCCCGGATCAGCTCCGTTGCGGCGCGGGAGAGGCGGGCCCTCCGGCCTTGTGTGCGCGGCGGGGAACGACGTGGCGGACAGCCGTCAGGGCGCCTTCCCGCCATCGTCGGTCAACGCTCCCGCGCCGGGTGGCACAGGACACTCGTCCCAGCACGCGAGCCACTCGGACAGACACCCCCGACGAGAAGAGGCGTGGATGACCAGAGGACCAGGACGAACCGGACGCGGGCCGGTACTGCTGGCGGCGGGACTGGTGGGCGCCCTGCTGCCGGCCGGCCCCGCGGCGGCGGCACCCCCGGCGGCACCCCCGGCCGCAGCCGCCCCCAGCCGCGCCGCCGCGGCCGCCACCGTCACCCTCGTCACCGGTGACAAGGTGACCGTCACCGACCTCGGGCACGGGAAGAAGACGGTCACCGTGCAGCGGGCCCAGGGGGCCACCGGAGCCGTACGGACCCAGGTGGGCAACGGCGTGATCACCGTCGTACCGGACGAGGCGCTGCCGTATCTGCGGGCCGGGACGCTGGACCGGCGGCTGTTCGACGTGAGCGGACTGATCCGGCAGGGGCTGACGGACGCCGGGGCCGGCGCGACGCCGCTGATCGTGACCTACGGCAAGGGCGCGCGGCCCGCCACCCCGGCCGGGACCGAGCGGACCCGGAGCCTGCCCAGTCTGCGCGGGGCCGCGGTCGAGGCCGGCAAGGGGCGCACCTTCTGGCGGTCGTTCACCCACCACGACGGCGTCGACAAGGTGTGGCTGGACGGCAGGGTGCGGGCCGGCATGGCCGAGAGCAACGCCCAGATCGGCACACCGGCGGGGTGGGAGGCGGGACTCACCGGCAAGGGCGTCACCGTCGCCGTCCTCGACACCGGGGCCGACCTGGGCCATCCGGACCTGAAGGGCCGGGTGACCGCGGCCAAGAGCTTCGTCGACGGTCAGGAGGTCGCCGACGGCAACGGCCACGGGACGCACGTGACCTCCACCGTCGGCGGCAGCGGCGCCGCCTCCGACGGCAAGGAGAGGGGTGTCGCGCCCGGGGCCGGCCTCGCCGTCGGCAAGGTGCTCAGCGACCAGGGCTCGGGCAGCGAGTCGCAGGTCATCGCCGGGATGGAGTGGGCGGCGCGGGACGTGCACGCCAGGATCGTCTCCATGAGCCTGGGCTCGACCGAGCCGAGCGACGGCACCGATCCCATGGCCCAGTCCCTGAACACCCTCTCCCGGGAGACCGGGGCGCTCTTCGTCGTCGCCGCGGGCAACGCCGGCGCCCCGTCCTCCATCGGGTCGCCCGGCGCCGCCGACGCGGCCCTCACCGTCGGCGCGGTGGACTCCGCCGACCGGGCGGCCCACTTCACCGGAGCCGGACCCCGCTACGGCGACAACGCCCTGAAGCCCGACCTGTCCGCTCCCGGCGTCGACATCCTCGCCGCCCGCTCCCAGCTCACCGACGGCAGCGGCTACTACACCTCCATGAGCGGTACGTCCATGGCGACCCCGCACGTCGCCGGAGTCGCCGCCCTCCTCGCCCAGCAGCACCCCGACTGGACCGGCGCCCGCCTGAAGGACGCGCTGATGTCCACCTCCAGGCAACTCGACGCGTCCGCCTATGTGCTGGGAGCGGGCCGGGTGAGCGTGCCGGACGCCGTCAGGGCCCGCGTCACCGCCACCGGCAGCGCCGACCTCGGCTTCCACAGCTGGCCGTACGACGCGGACAAGCCGGTGACCCGGACCGTCACCTACACCAACTCCACCGACACCCCGGTCGAGTTGAAGCTGTCCGTGCACGGCGCCCCGGACGGCGTGGCCACCCTCGCCGACCCCGACCTCACCGTCCCGGCCCACGGCACCGCCTCCACCACCGTCACCGGCGACGGATCCAAGGCGCCGGCCGGCGGGACCAGCGGGCAGATCGTGGCCGTGGACCGGACCGGCGACACCGTCGCGCACACGGTGTTCGGGCTGGTCAAGGAGGAGGAGCGGTACACGCTCACCGTCCACGTCAAGGACCGCGCCGGCACCCCCGCCCCCGCCGACCTCACCGTGCAGCGGCTCGCCGCGGACGAGGACGCCCAGCCCGCCCACGTCGGCGACTCCGGCACCCTCCGGCTGCGTCTCAGGCCCGGCACCTACGCGCTCGCCACCTTCCTCGACGTGCGCGGCAGCCACGGCGCCGACTCCCTGGGCCTCGGCTTCCTCGCGGCGCCCGAGATCGCCCTCGACCACGACCAGGACATCACCCTGGACGGCCGCAGTCTGCGCGAGATCAAGGCCGCCGTGGACCGGCGCACCGAGACCCACCAGCTCCTGATGGAGTACGACCGCCGGGCGGACGGCACCGACCTCTTCGGCGCGGTCCAGGTGCCCCTCACCTACGACAGTGTCTTCGCCGCACCCACCGCCCAGGTGAGCGACGGCGCCTTCGAGTACCGGACCGTGTGGCGGCTGGCCGAGCCGCAGCTGGCGGTCCGGGGCGTCGGCGAGGCGACCGTCCAGCCGGGCGGCACCCTGATCGAGGGCCGCACCAGGCTGCCGCTGGTGGACGCCGGCGACGGACCGTTCACCGGTGTGGCCGGCAAGGCGGTGCTCGCGCACCTCGCCGACGGCGCCGACCCGGCCGCCCTCGCCCGGGCCGCCCAGGACGCGGGCGCCAAGGCGCTGTTCGTGACGGACGACGCGCCCGGCCGGCTGCTGGCCTGGTTCGGCACCGACGACAACACGGACCGGCCGCTGCAGATCGCCACGGTGAACGCCGCGGACGCCGCCCGGCTCCGCGCGGCCGGCCGGGTCGACATGACGGGCACCGCCGACTCCCCGTACGTGTACGACCTGTCCGAGGGGCATCGGGGCGCGATCCCAAACCGGGACCTGACCTACGCGCCCGGCAAGCGTCGACTGGCCGCGGTGCGGGTGAGGTTCCACGCGGCCCGGCCGGCCGACGGCACCGAGTTCCGCTACTCCCTCACCGACACCTTCCCCGTCGGACTCGGCTTCCAGGAGCGGGTCCGCCTGCCCGCCGAGCGCACCGACTACGTCTCCGCCGGCCCCGGCCAGCGCTGGCACGAGTCCGTGACGGTCGGCGACGGCGCCCTGGAGGAGCGCGGCGGACTGGTGCGGTACGAGGGCGGTACGCGGCCGGTGCTGAACTGGTTCCGGCCGGTCTGGCACCCGTGGCTGGGCACCGGGCTCGGCTGGGGCCAGCAACGCGCAGGGAACCGGATCCAGTTGGACACCCCCGGCTGGGGCGACTCCGGTCCCGACCACACCGGGTTCGGCGACGGGTGGAGCGCGGACAGCGGCATGAGCCAGACCACCGCCGTCTACCTCGACGGCACGCTCGTCGACCGGCGCACCGGTTCCGCCGCGTACGTCTGGGACGCGCCGGCCGACGAGCACGCGTACAAGGTCGTCACCGACACGGCCCTGGAGGCGGGGCGCTGGGCGCCGGCCTCGGCGGGGCACAGCGAGTGGACGTTCCGGTCGGCGGCGACGCCGGAGGATCACTGGACGTACCTGCCGTTGATCAACCTCGCGTTCGACGTCGGCACCGACCTCGCCGGGGCCCTGCGGGGCGGGCGGCGGGTCCCGGTCGCGCTCGGCGCGGAGTACGTGGCGCGGGCCGCGGGCACCGGGACCTTGACCGGGGGCCGGCTGGAGGTGTCGTACGACGACGGCGCCACCTGGCGGGCGGTCCCCCTCACGGGTGCCGACGCCTCCTGGCGCGGCACGTTGAACGTGCCGCGCGGCGCGTCGTCCGTCTCGCTGCGGGCTTCCGCCCACGACGACAGGGGCGGTTCGGTGAGGCAGGAGGTCGTCCGGGCGGTGGCGGTCCGGTAGCGCTGTTCACACGATCCCCCTGACCACCCCCAGCTCCACCAGGTCCTGCGGGCGGATCCGCAGCTGGTCGGCGGTCGTCTCCACCTCCTGCCTCGGGCGTTTGAGGATGGCCGCCGCCAGTTCCGGTGCGATGACCGAGAAATAACTGTCCGGGGTGGCCCAGGTGTTGGCCGGTGCGGCCAGCGCCAGTGCTCCGCCGGAGCCGCCCTCGCCGATGACGAGCGTGGTGACGGGGACGCGGGCGGAGGCCACCGCCCCGAAGACCTCCGCGATGGCCGCGCCGGCGCCCTGCCGCTCCGCCTCCGCGTCGTTGGCGGCGCCCGGGGTGTCCACCAGCGTCAGCACGGGGATGCCGAGGCGGTCCGCCAGCCGGATCAGGCGGGCCGCGGTCCGGAAGCCGGCGGGGCGGGTCGCCGCTCCGGTCTGCGCGGCGTAGGCGACGGTACGGCCGTCCCGCTCGCCGAACCCGCACAGGATGCCGTCGGGATCCGTACCGCCGCAGCGGTCACCGCTGAGGGCGCGGCGGTGGGTGAAGTAGGCGTCCAGGTAGGCGTGTGCGCGCGGGCGTTCGGGCGCGCGTGCCCGCTGGACGGCGTCCCAGCCGGTGGCCGGGAGGCCGGAGCCGCCCTGTGCCGGTGGCGGGGGAGGCGCCTCGGCGGAGGGGGAGGTGAGCAGGCGCAGCCATGCCCCCAGTGCCTCCTTCAGCTCGGCCGGAGCCACCACCGCGTCCGCGGAGCCCGCCGCCAGCTGGGATTCCGCCGTGTACGCGGACGGGTCGGCGTCGGACGGGCGGACGCGGGAGCCGGCGAAGCCGACCTGGGCGCCGGGCAGGGCCAGGACGACGTCCGCGCCCGCGCCGAGCGTGGCCCAGCCGCCGCCGGTCGTCGGGTCCCGCACCACCGCGATCTGTGGCAGGCCCGCCTCGCGGGTGAGCGCGGACTGCCGTGCCACCCGCTGGAGCTGGCTCAGTGCGAGCATGCCCTCCTGCATGCGGCTGCCCCCGGTGGCGATCAACGGCACGACCGGCAGCCGGTGTTCACGGGCGTGGGTGTACGCCGCCTCCAGGCGGTCTCCGGTGCGTTCGCCGAGGGAGCCGCCCAGGAAGCCGAACTCGAAGGCGATCAGCACAGCCGGGGTGCCCTCGACGCGGGCGGTGCCGCAGACGACCGACTCCTGCTCGCCGGTGCGGGCGGCGGCGCGGGCGCGCGAGGCGTCGTAGCCCTGCCAGCCGAGGGGGCCGTCCGGCTGGGATTCCCCTGCCGGTGACGGGAGTTCGGTGAAGGTGCCGAGGTCCGCGAGCAGGGTCAGTATCTCCCGGGCCGAGCGTCGCTCAGGCATCGGTCAGCGCCCGCTTCATGATCTTGCCCATGTCGTTGCGGGGCAGCGCGTCCAGGTACCGGACGACACGAGGGCGCTTGTGCGGGGCGAGGCGACGGGCCACGTGGTCCGCCAACTCCTCGGCGGCGGGCGGTGCCTGGGGGTCCGCCGGGACGATCCAGGCCACGATCCGCTCGCCCAGGTCCGGGTCCGGCTCCCCGGTGACCGCCGCCTCCCGGACCCCGGGGTGCTCCAGCAGCGCGTTCTCGATCTCACCGGCCCCGATCTTGTATCCGCCGCTCTTGATCAGGTCCGTGGCCTTGCGCCCGACGATCCGGACGTACCCGTCGCCGTCCCGCACCGCCATGTCGCCGGTGCGGAACCAGCCGTTGGTGGTGAACGCGGCGGCCGTGGCGTCGGGCCGGTTCAGGTACTCGGTGAACAGGTTCGGCCCGCGCACCTGGATCTCACCGACGCTCTCCCCGTCGTACGCGGTGATCGGCGTCCCGTCCTCCTCCACGAGCCGCAGCTCCACGCCGGGCAGCGGTACTCCCACGGTCCCCGCACGCGGCTCCCCGTCGGCCCGCACACTGGTGTTCATCAGGGTCTCCGTCATGCCGTACCGCTCGATGACCCGGCGTCCGGTCGCCGCCGCGATCCGCTCGTGGTCGTGCACGGGCAGCGCTGCCGAGCCGGAGACCAGCAGGCGGGCCCGGCCCAGCGCCTCGGCCAGCTCCGGGTCCTCCGGCAGGGCCTCGGCGATGCGGTGGTACATCGTCGGCACCCCGAACAACATGGTCGCGCCGGTGTTCAGCTCCCGTGCCACGCCCTCGGTGCTGAAGCGGCCCAGGTGCCGGACCCCGCCGCCGCGCCGCAGCGGGCCCAGGACGCCCAGTACCAGCCCGTGCACATGGAACAGGGGCAGCCCGTGCACCAGCACGTCGTCGGCGGTCCACTGCCAGGCGTCGGCCAGCGCGTCCAGGGTGGTGGCGAGGGCCCGGCGGGGCAGGACGGCACCCTTGGGCGGCCCGGTGGTGCCGGAGGTGTAGACGACCAGCGCCGGGTCCTCGGCGCGGACCGACCCGCCGGAAGCCGCGGCGTCGGCGTCCGTCTCGTCGGGGGCGGCGCCGGATCCGGCGGACGCCTCCACGTCGATGCGGGCCAGGTCGCCGAGGGCCGCCGGCAGGTCGGCGCCCGGCGCGGCCAGCACCAGCGCCGGTGCGCTGTCGGAGACGATGTGCGCGAGCTCCTTCTCGCCCGACTTGGGGTTCAGCGGCACCGCGACGGCCCCGGCGAGCAGGACGCCCGTCACGGCGACGGCGGTCTCCAGCTCCGGGGTGGCCCACACGGCGACCCGGCCGGCGCCCCGCAGCCGGGCGGCGAGCGCACCGGCGGCGCCGGCCAGCTCGCCGTACGTCAACGACCGTTCGCCGAACCGCAGGGCGACCCTCCCCCGGACTTCGTCCGGGGGGACCCCCGTCTCACTGCGCTTGCCCGGGCCGTCCGCCAGGGCGGGGAAGAGGGAGGACACGCGGCGCACTCCTAACTCTGGGACTGTCGCTGACCGTCGGCACCTTCCTACACCAGCGGGCTCCTCCCGACGACCGCGTTCAAGTACGGCGCGAGCCGCGGCCGATGGCCGCGCCGCCTTCGGGCCGGACCGCGACGGTTGTTAGCCTCCCCGTGATCGCACCGTCGTACGACAGGGAGGCCACCGTGCCCCGCATCGCCCTCGCCACCTACGACCCCGGAGCCGGGCCCGGCAAGGACACCGACCTGCCGGAGCTGGTGCGGGCGCTGGGCGAGGCCGGCGCCGAGGCCGAGGCCCGGTACTGGGACGACCCGGACGCGGACTGGGGCCGCTACGACCTCGTCGTCATCCGTTCCACCTGGGACTACAGCTGGCGGGTCGCGGAGTTCGGGGCCTGGGTGGAGCGGGTCGGCGCACTCACCCGGCTCGCCAATCCGGCGCCCGTGGTGCGCTGGAACATCGACAAGCGCTACCTCGGCGAGCTGGCCGCGGCCGGCGTGCCCACCGTTCCCACGCGTTACATAGCGCCGGGTGAGCCGGCCGGCCTGCCCGACGGCCACGAGTTCGTGATCAAGCCGACCTCGGGCGCGGGCGCCCGGTTCGCCGCCCGCTACACCCCCGACGGGCACGAGCAGGCGGAACGGCAGCTCGCCCGGATGCACGCCGAGGGCTTCACCGCGATGGTGCAGCCGTATGTGCGGGGCATCGACGTCAGCGGGGAGCGGGCGCTGCAGTTCTTCGGCGGCCGGCTGCTGCACGCCAGCCGCAAGGGCGCCGTCCTCGCGCCCGGGACACCGTACGACGCGGAGAAGGTGGCGCACCCGGACCTGGAACGCTGGCGGCCCACGGAGGCCGAACTCGCCGTCGCGGAGAAGGCCTTGGCGGCCGTACCGGGCGGCCCGGAGCTGCTCTGCGCGCGCGTGGACCTCGTGGACGGGGAGGACGGCGAGCCGCGGCTGATGGAACTGGAGCTGGTGGAGCCGAACCTGTTCCTGTGGCTGCACCCCGGGTCGCTGGAGCGGGTGACGCAGGCCATCCTCACGGCGGCGGAGGAGTAGCCGGGAGGATCCGGCCCACCGGACAGCGGGAAACGGCAAGGGGCGGCAGGCTGGTCCCTGTCGGCAGCACGACGCGGACACAAGCGGACACAAGCGGACACGACACAGAAACGGGGAGTTGCCGTGGACAAGGTATGGCTGGTGACCGGGGCGAACAGCGGTTTCGGGCGGGCGATCACCGAGGCCGCGGTGGCCGCCGGTGACGTGGTGGTCGGCGCGGTCCGGCGCCCGGAGGCCCTGGCGGACCTGGTGGCCGCCCATCCCGGGCAAGTGGAGGCACTGCGGCTGGACGTCACCGACCTGGGCGCGATCGAGGGGGCGGTCCGGGAGGTCGTGGCCCGGCACGGGCGGGTCGACGTGCTGGTCAACAACGCCGGGCGCACCCATGTCGGAGCCGTCGAGGAGACCACCGACGACGAGCTGCGCGCGCTGTTCGACCTGCACTTCTTCGGCCCGGTGGCTCTTGTCCGGGCGGTGCTGCCGTACATGCGGGAGCGGCGCTCCGGCGCCGTCGTGCAGATGAGCAGCATGGGCGGCCAGATGTCCGTCGCGGGTTTCGGGGCGTACAGCGCGACGAAGTTCGCCCTGGAGGGCCTGTCCGAGGCGCTCGTGGACGAGGTGCGGGAGTACGGCATCAAGGTGCTCGTCGTCGAGCCGGGTGCGTTCCGGACCTCGCTGTTCGAGGCCGACCGGGCCGGGGTCAGCTCCGACACCGGGGTGTACGCGAAGGTCGCCGAGACCCGTGGCTTCGTCGAGGGCGGCCACGGCAGCCAGCCCGGTGACCCCGCCAAGGCGGCGGCCCTCATCCTGGCCGCGCTGGAGGCCGAGCACACGCCGCTGCGGCTGCCGCTCGGCGAGGACGGGGTGGGCGCGGTGCTCGGCCACCTCGACCAGGTCCGCGAGGACGTCGTGGCGTGGGAGAAGCGGACCCGGGCCACGGCCTTCGACGAGTGAGCGCCCGCCGGAAGGGCTGAGACGGGCCGTCCTTCGGCAGCGGACGGCCGTCGTGGCTGATCGCGCGGTTGCCCGCTCAGCCCACGACGGCCGTCCGCTGCAGCAGGCCCCACGTGAACTCGGCGACCACCTCGTGCCGTACGCCGTCCCGGTCAGGGGCGGTGAAGGCGAGCCCCCAACGGGTGGGGGCCGTGCCCTCCAGCGGGCGGGCCGGGGCGAAGGCGCGGGCGGCCTCGTCCACCGTGCAGGACCAGGGGACCAGGTCGTCCAGGGTCGCCAGCCGGGGCGCGGGGGCGTCCGGCGCGCGCACCAGCCACTCGTTCCAGACCGCCCCGCCCGGCCCGACCAGCACCTCGAAGCGCAGGTCGGGCCAGAGGGGCAGGGTCCAGCGCCGGGCCTCGCAGTCGACGTCGCCGAGGCGGCGCGGAACAACGGACTCCGGCTCGCCGAGGACGGACCGGTACCGGGCGGCGGCGGACCGCGACCTCGGTGAGCGGACCATCGCCTGCCAGCGTTTGTTGGCCTCCCGCATGTCCGCGATCGAGGCGCCCAGTTCCCGCCGGGCGTCCTCGACCAGATCCGGGTTGTGGTCGGCCATACGGCGCAGCAGCACCAGCTGGAAGTCGAGATCCATGGCCCCCATGGTGCCCGGCGCCTTCCCGGCCATTGCCCGCGCATCTCCCGGTGACTAGCCTGTGTTCGTCATGCCGATCGCCTGTTGATATCTCGAACGAGATGTCGGCGGGCGCCTAGACCCAAGGGAGGGGGCCGGACGTGGGACGCCTCGTGCCTGCCGTGACCCGGGCTCTCGACATTCTTGAGCTGTTCCTCGACGGGGACGGGACGCTCTCCGCCCCCGACATCGTGCGCAAGCTCCAGCTGCCGCGCACCACCGTGCACGAGCTGGTCACCACGCTCGCCGCACGGTCGTACATCGTGCCCGTGCCGGGACAGCCCGGACGCTACCGGCTCGGCGTACGCCCGTACCAGCTCGGCAGCCGCTACGCCGAGCAGCTCGACCTCTCCGCCGAGGGCCAGCAGGTGGCCCGCTCGGTCGCCGAGACCTGCGACGAGACGGTGCACGTGGCGATCCTCGAGGGCACCGACGTCATCTACATCGCCAAGGTCGACTCCACGCACGCCGTCCGCATGGTCTCCGCGGCCGGCCGCCGCCTGCCGGCCCACTGCACCTCGGTGGGCAAGATGCTGCTGGCCTCGCTGCCGGAGCCGGAGCTCGCGGCACGGATCCCGGACGACGCCGACCTGACCGCGATGACCCCCAACAGCATCACCGACCCCCGTGTGCTGCGCGAGGCGCTGGCGGAGATCCGGCAGCGGGGCCTCGCGGTGGAGAGCCGCGAGTCCAACCCCGACGTGAGCTGTGTGGCCGCTCCCGTGCGCGACCGCACGGGCCAGGTGGTCGCGGCCCTGTCCATCTCGGTCCCCATGATCCGCTGGAGCGACGAGCGCCGGGCCGACCTGGAGCAGCTGGCGGCGAAGGGGGCGACGGAGCTGTCCGAGCGGCTGGGCCACCGGAGCGCGGCGTGAGCGGCGGGTACGAGGTCGCCGTACGGGCGCAGGCGGAGCTGGGCGAGGGCCCGACCTGGGACCCGGCGACGGGCCGGCTGATCTGGCTCGACATCCTGGGCATGCGGATCCACACGTACGACCCGGCGACGGGCCGTCGTACGGTGCGGACGACGGAGCACCACGTGGGCGCGGTCAAGCCCCGCGCGGGCGGTGGCCTGGTCCTCAACCTGCGGGACGGCGTCGGCCTGCTGGACCCCGACGACTCGTTCCGCTGGCTGCACCACGAGCCGGTCGCCGGCCGCCGGGCGAACGACGCCGCGGTGGCGCCCGACGGCTCGCTGTGGGCGGGCACCATGCGGTACGACGAGGCGCCGGGCGGGGGCACGCTCACCCGGCTGACCGGCGACGGTACGGCGGAGGCGGTCCTGTCCGACGCCACGGTCAGCAACGGCACGGGCTGGAGCCCTGACGGACGCCTCATGTACTACGTCGACAGTCCCACCCGCCGGGTGGACGTCTTCGACTACGACGGCGAGCGGGTCCACGGCCGCCGGCCGCTGGTCGAGATCGAGGAGGGTGCGGGCTTCCCCGACGGTCTGACGGTCGACGCGGACGGATGCGTGTGGGTGGCGCTGTGGGACGGGGGCGCGGTGCGGCGTTACACGCCGGCCGGTGAGCTGGACCGGGTGATCAGCGTGCCTGTGCCTCGTACGACGGCCTGCGCGTTCGGCGGCGCCGGCCTGACCGACCTGTACATCACGACGGCCCGGACCGGTCTGCCCTCCCCACACCCCCTGTCGGGTTCGGTCCTGGTGGTCTCCGGGGCGGGCGAGGGGCTGCCCCAACCGGCGTTCCAGGGCTGACCCGGTCGCCCCGTGGGGGCGGACCGGGCGGGCGACCACCGCGGACCGGCTCCCGGAAGGCGGCTATACCCCCGCCGCCTTCCGTTCCTCCGCGGTCAACGGTGGCTCGGTCAACGCCGGTTTCAGCGGCCCCACCGCGGCGGCGACCAGCACACCCGGTGTCAGCAGTACATGCGCCCCCCGCTCCAGCGAGGTCACGTCGGTGACCCGGCGCGCGACCCGCCCGTTCCCCGTCGCGGTGTACATCAGCCGGCCGACGTAGGCGGACAGGAGCCGGTCCCGCAGAGTGGGGCCCCGGTCCGTCGCGCCCGGGTAGAACACGTCCTGCCCCAGTGCCAGGTCCCACGCCGCCCGCACCGGCCGGGCGACCGCCCGCTGCACGCGCCGCGCCAGCCTCGGCGTGCCCCAGCCGTGCCGCCGGATCACCTCGCGCAGCAGCAGCGCGCTCTGCGCGGCCACCGCCAGCCCGTGGCCGTAGACCGGGTTGAACACGGCGAGCGCGTCGCCGAGGACGGTGAAGTTCTCGGGCCACGCCGGCATCCGCTCGTAGAAGTGCCGGCGGTTGACCGTGGACCGGGTGACCGACACGTCGGACAACGGATCGGCGCGCTCCAGCAGCTCACCCAGCAGCGGATGCCGCAGCTTCTCGCGCGCGAAGGGGATGAACTCCTCGTTCGCGGCGGAGGGTTCGCCGCCGCGGGTGCCCTGCAGGGTGACGATCCAGCGGCCGTTCTCGATGGGCAGGAGGAACCCCGAGCGGCCCGGGCCCGCACCGCGCGGGTCGGGCTGCAGGTTGACCAGGGGGAAGCCGTCGCGGGCGTCCTCGGGGGCGAGGAAGAGCCGGCTGGCGTAGACCAGGCCGGGGTCGACCACCCGGCATTCCGGCGCCGGCAGCCCCAGATCCGCCAGCCAGTGAGAGGCCCGGGACCCGCGCCCCGTCGCGTCGACCACGAGATCGGCCGGCAGCGAGCGCTCGGCGCCGTCCCGCGTCCGGACCCGTACGCCGGTGACCGCGGCCCCGGTACCGGTGAGGCCGAGGGCCTCGGCTTCGGCGAGGAGTTCGATCCGCTCGTCGGCGAGCACCCGCGCGCGGATCGTGGCGTCCAGCAGATCCCGGCCGGCCAGGAACACGTGGTGGGACTCGGGCCAGCGCCGGAACCAGCCGTGCGAGGACAGGGCGACCACACCGGTCGTGAACGGATGCCGGCGGCCCCCGGCGGCCCGCAGCGCGTCGGTGATCCCCGGCAGCAGCTCCTCCACGGCCCGTACCCCGCCCGACCACAGCATGTGGGCGTGCCGGGCCTGCGGCAGCCCCTTGCGGGGTGCGGGGCCCTCGGGCAGGGCGTCGCGTTCCACGACCACGACCCGGTCGGCGAGGCCGGCGAGCGCGCGTGCCGCGAGCATGCCGGTGTGGGATCCCCCCAGCACGACGGCGGTTCTGGCGGGGGAGGGGCGTTCACTCATGCGCGGGCACGCTCTCTGCCGGGGCGGTCGCGCGGGCGCGGACCGCCGTGATGTCGTCGGGGCGGCGGAGGGCTTGGGAGACGGCCTGGATCTCCTGGAGCAGGTACGCCGTGTCGGGGCCGGACGGGGAGCCGGCGCCGTCGGCGCGCGGCGGGCGCTCACCGCCGGCCGCGTCCAGCAGGGTGACGGCGGCGGCCAGGGCCCTGGCCCGGGCGCGGGTGAAGCCGAGGGCGAGGGCGGCCTCGTAGGAGCGCCCGCGCAGGTCCTCGTCGAGGTGCCGGGACAGTTGCAGCAGCGCGTCGCGGATGAAGGTCTCGCGGCGGATCAGGCGCAGTTCGGCGGGGGCGTGCGGGGCGAAGGGCTCGCGCTCGCCGGTGACGGTCCGCATCAGCTGGTACAGGGGACCGAGGCCGCGGTGGCGCAGGCGGACGTTCCAGCGCTCGTGCAGGTACTGGCCGACGTGCGGCACGATGAAGCCCACCGCGACCAGCGTGGCGGACACGCACGCGCCCGCCGGTGCCACGTTGGTGCTCAGCCAGTCCAGGTCGTGGCCGGTCCACCGGGCCACGACGGCGGTGAGCTTGGTCGCGTCGTAGAACAGGTTCGTGGCATAGCCGACGCCCAGCAGCCCGAGTCCCCAGCGCAGCCACGCGTCGAGGCCGTCGGTGCGGATCCAGTTCCAGATCAGCCGGGCCGTGATGGAGCAGGCCACGGTGTGCGCGACGAGGTAGAGCAGGATCTCCTCGCGCATGAAGGGCGTGTTGGCGTAGTACGTGTCGAGGTCCCGCAGCCGTTCCTGCGGCACGTCCGCGAGCGCGAACAGCACCCACAGGGCGACCACCACGCCCGCGTAGACGGAGACGACCCAGCGGGTCACCCGGCGGGTCCGGGCGGAGCGGCCGTTGCGCCAGGCGATGATCAGCAGCAGCCAGGACGCGCAGAGCGCGGTGAGCAGGGAGTACACCCAGGGCGCCGAGATGTTCGGCACCCCGGTGACCCGGTTCGTCCAGGCGATGGTCCTCGGGGCGGCGAAGACGAACACCGCGCAGGCGAACAGCAGCAGACCGCCGACGGCGCGCAGCATCGGGTCGCGCCACATCTTGATGATGCTGGGCAGTTTGATCACCAGGGCGGCGGTCAGCACGGCCGTGGGGATCCAGAAGGAGATGGAGAGGGCCCCGAGGAATCCCGAGGAAGCGAGCGCCGGCGTCACCGCGTGGTTCCTCCCTTTTCTGACACCCGGTTGGCTTCGGCGCGTCCGCGATAGCCGAGGGTCCGTTGCACCGGGCTGAGGGTCCGTTGCGCCGGGCCGGGGGCGGCGCCGGTCACCGAGGCGGTGAGGTGGGGACGGAACAGGGCGGCCAGGCGGTGGCCGAAGTCGTCCGCCTCGGCCTCGTCGGCCTCGCGGGAGCCGTTGCGGGCGGCCACCGTCAGGGGCATGCCCCGCCAGCCGGGTCCGTCGGCGAGCGCGCGGGCCGCCGCGTCACCGGCCAGGTGGTGGTGGCGGTGCCCGGCGTGCAGGTGCCACAACTCGTGGCCGAGGATCACCAGTTGCTGCACGGCCTCGGCCCGCTCCTCCACGATCACCAGGTCGAAGTCGGCGAACTCCAGCCACAGTCCGGTGACCTCGATCTCGTCCGGGAAGCGTTCGAAGCGCACCTCCACCGGCCGCCCGCCGCGCAGTGCGCTCATCTCCTCGCACACGGCCCGGCACAGGTCCCGTACCCCGTCCGGCGTTCCGGGCCGGGTGCCGACGGCGGCGGCGAGGTCACCGGCGAGCGAGCGCATGGCCGGGCCCGGACGGGGGCGCCGCAGCCGTGCGGAAAGGCGTGCCGCCCGCTCACGCGCGCCCGCGATGCTCATCGGTCCCCCTTCTGCCGGTCCGAGCGTACGCGTCTGGGCGTGTGCCCGTCATGAGGTCCAGGCGACCTTGGTCAAAGAGAAAACCACCTATGCGCTTGTGTCCGACCCATTGACGGCGGAAGCGCTTCGAATCTACGGTCCCGTGCGAAGTTGCGAGCACTATTCGATATTTCGAACATCTCGGAACGGTGGGGGCACGGGGATGGGACAACCTGGCCTGAATCGCAGGCAGGGGCGCGGGGAACTGCGCGACAAGCCGCCACGCACGCGCACTCGCCGCCGAACCGCAGGCCACCCACCCCGAAAGGCGCACATGCACCCCGCCCGCTTCACCCTCGACCCCGCTTTCACCGTCGGACGAGTGAACCCCCGCGTCTTCGGCTCCTTCGTCGAGCACCTCGGCCGCTGCGTCTACACCGGCATCTACGAACCCGACCACCCCTCGGCGGATGAAGCCGGACTGCGCACCGACGTCCTGGACCTCGTCCGCGAACTCGGCGTCACCGTCATCCGCTACCCGGGCGGGAACTTCGTCTCCGGCTACCGGTGGGAGGACTCGGTGGGCCCCGTCGAGGAGCGCCCCCGACGCCTCGACCTCGCCTGGCACTCCACCGAGACGAACCGCTTCGGCCTCTCCGAATTCATCGCGTTCCTGAAGAAGCTCGGCCCCGAAACCGAGCCGATGATGGCGGTGAACCTCGGTACCCGCGGCGTGGCCGAAGCCCTGCAACTCCAGGAGTACGCCAACCACCCCTCCGGCACCGCCCTCTCCGGCCTCCGCGCGGCCCACGGCGACAAGGAACCCTTCGGCATCCGGCTGTGGTGTCTCGGCAACGAGATGGACGGCCCCTGGCAGACCGGCCACAAGACGGCCGAGGAGTACGGCCGGCTCGCCGCCGAGACGGCACGGGCCATGCGCCAGGCCGACCCGGCCGTCGAACTGGTCGCCTGCGGTTCCTCCAGCCAGGCCATGCCCACCTTTGCCGAGTGGGAGGCGACGGTCCTGAAGGAGGTCTACGACCTGGTCGACCACATCTCCCTGCACGCCTACTACGAGCCCACGGACGGCGACCTGGACTCCTTCCTCGCCTCGGCCGTCGACATGGAGTCCTTCATCGAGAACGTGGTGGCGACCGCCGACCACATCGGCGCCCGGCTCAAGTCCAAGAAGAGGATCAACCTCTCCTTCGACGAGTGGAACGTCTGGTACCTCTCCCGCTGGGAGGAGCGCGCCAGGACGATCGACCCGTCCGACTGGCCGGAGGCGCCGCGCCTGCTGGAGGACAACCACAGCGTCACCGACGCCGTCGTCTTCGGCTCGCTCCTCGTCGCCCTGCTCCGGCACGCCGACCGCGTCACCGTCGCCTGCCTCGCCCAGCTGGTCAACGTGATCGCCCCGATCATGACCGAGCCGGGCGGCCGGGCCTGGCGGCAGACCACGTTCTTCCCGTTCGCGCAGGCGTCGAAGTACGGCCGGGGCGAGGTCCTCGACGTGCGTGTGGACTCGCCGACGTACGAGACGGAGAAGTACGGCGAGACGGACCTGCTGCACGCCACGGCCGTCCGCGCGGCCGACGGCACGGTGACGGCCTTCGCCGTCAACCGCAGCCGTACGGAGGCACTGCCGCTCGAAGTCGCCCTGAGGGCAATGGACTTGACATCCGTCATCGAGCACAGCGCGCTCGCGGACGCCGACCCCGACGCCCGCAACACGGCCGACGACCCCGAGCGGGTCACCCCGCACCCGGTCGAGGGCACCGTCCTGCGGGACGGCACCCTCACCGCCGTGCTGGAGCCGCTGTCCTGGAACGTGATCAGGCTCGCGTGATCAGACCGGTGAGACCGGTACTCCGCCGCTCGCCCTGCCGAGCAGCGTCAGGCCCACCTTCCCCGGCCCCGACAGCGTGGTGAACTCCGACAGGACCGCCAGCGCGAGGGTGTTGGTGCCCCGGGTGCGCAGGATGCCGTTCGGCAGGACGAAGGTGTGCTGCGGGCCGACGTTGTTGATGTACTGGCCCATGTTCCAGCCGTTGAGGAAGATCTGCGCCCGGTAGGCCCGGTACGGGTCGTCCTCCAGGGTCAGTCCGATCGAGGCGTCGACGTCGGTCGGCACCGACAGCCGGAACGTGGTCCGGTACCAGGTCACGCCCTGGTACCGGGCGGCGCGCGGGAAGGCCGCCTTCTCCCAGTCGTCGTCCCGGAACCCGGGAAGGTGCCAGCCCTCCCGCTCGCCGTACAGGCCGCCGTTGTTCATCGGGCCGCGGACCGGGTCGGGGGCCTTCTCACCCTGGATCCGCCAGCGCACCGTGGGCGAGGCACCCTTGAAAGTGGCCGCCGTCAGGCCCCGCGCCACCTTGTGCGTGTCGAGCCCCTTGCCGTCCTGGTCGTGCTGCATGCGCCGCACGAGCACGGACAGCACATGCCGGCCGGGCGAACGCAGCGCGTCGCGCACCGGGAAAGCGGCCGTCGCCGCCCAGCTGCCCTTGCGTACGGTCGTGTCCTTGTCGGGCACCGGCATCCGGTGCGTGCCCAGCGGATCGCCGTCCAGCCAGGCCATCAGCAGGCCCTGGGTGCCGGTGCTGTAGGCGAGCCGGATCTCCTCCAGGGCGGTGGAGTCGGTGAAGGTGCCGCGGTACCAGACGTCGCCGTAGTGGAAACCGTAGTCGTCCGCGAACAACACCGGCTGACCGCCGGGGACCGGGGTGGTGCTGAACGACGACCTCTTGTCGGCGGCCTTCCAGCCGGAGTCGTCGAAGCCCGGCCCGGCCTCCGGGTTCTCCCTCCGCATCCGCCAGCCGCCCAGCGCGGGCAGCTTCACCTCGGGGGCGGCGGGCAGCAGGCCTGCGGTCATCAGGCTGCCGGACAGGGTGACCCGGGTGCGCAGGGTGCGGCCGTTCCACACCACGGTGTCGATCCCGCGCGGTCCCCACACCTCCACACTCGTCGTCTCGGTGACGTCACCCGTCAAGTGGACCTCGGAGCCGCGCAGTTCCACGTGCCGCAGCATCGTCGGGCCGTACACCAGCAGGGTCCCGGACGGGGTGTCGTACGGGAACAGCCGCACGGCGGTGGCGTCGTCGGTGAAGAGCAGCAGCAGCGGGGTCTCGGTCTCGCCCTTCTGCACCAGCACACGGGTCAGGCCGCCCTCGCCGAGCGGGACGTTGACATGCAGCTCGTCGCCGTCGATGACCCAGGCGGCCTCCGGGTCCAGCCGCATGACGCTCGGCTCGACCGGGCACTTCAGCACCAGTTCGGCCATCTCGTCGTGCGGCCCCGAGAACACGGCGATGTCCTGCCGTCCCGCCGTCACGCACATGACGGGCTGGGCGGTCGCGTACTTCAGCGTCCGCCGGCCCAGTTTCAGCCCGGTCGTGAACAGCCGGGCGTCCTGGCCGGGCACGGTGATCCGCAGCCGGCCGGCGTCGGTCGGCAGGCCGGTGGTGACCGCGTCCGTGCCGTCGTTGCGGGCGACGTAGACGTGCGCGCCGGTGTCGGGGTTGGTCAGGTGGTAGACCTTCAGGCCCTCGGCGTGCACGTCCGCCGCCCGGTCCAGCTTGGCGAAGTCGGGCACACGCTGCAGGAGATGCCCGAGCTGGTGCATCGGCGCCATCTTGTCGGTGACGTTGCGGGCCTCGTCGATGGCGGCGCCGTAGTCGTACGACGTGTAGACGACCGGTGCGGGCAGCCACCCCCAGGAGGTCCCGCCGAAGGTCATGTACACGTTGTGCAGGGTGAGCCCGTTGGCGAGGTTGGTCAGGTAGAAGCGCCGCTCATAAGCCGCGTCCCGGGTGCGCCGCGACTCGGCGTACCCCTTGCCGTCGAACCAGGCGCCGCCCCACGGGTCGAACCAGCCGCCGCCGAACTCGGGCACGAAACCGGGCGTGGACGGCGAGGCGCTGGCCCCGCCCTTCGGCCCGCCGGGCCCGAACGTCCCCCAGTCCGGCGGGGTCTTCGCGGGCGACGGATACCCGTCGAAGCCGTACAGCCAGCCGCCCTCCTCACCGCCGGTGTCGAGCGAACCGGGCACCCAGTAGCCGTTGCGCCCCTTGTCGTTGTGGAACAGCGGCACGTCGATGCCGTCCGCCCGCACCTTCTTGTACAGGTGGGACATGTACGCCCGGCCGGTGGCGTCGACGTGGGCGTCGTACTCGTTCTCGATCTGGTACAGCAGGATCGTGCCGGTGCCCTGGGTGAACAGGTGCTTGCGGGCGATCCGGTTCACCTGGGTCAGCCACGCGTCGACGTGGCCCAGGTAGGTGGGGTCGTCGGTGCGGGCCCTGCCCTTCGTCGCCGTCAGCCAGCCGGGGAAGCCGCCGCCGTCGACCTCGGCGTTGATGTACGGGCCGGGCCGCAGGATGACGTACAGGCCCGTCTCGGCGGCCGTGCGCAGGAACAGGTCCAGGTCCCGGACGCCGGTGAAGTCGTACGTCCCCGGCGCGGGGGAGTGGTAGTTCCAGGCCACGTAGATGCTCACGGCGTTGTACCCGTGCGCCCGCATCTTCTGCAGCACGTCCCGCCACAGGGAGGGGCTGGGCAGCCGGAAGGGATGCATCTCGCCGGACCACACGACCAGCCGTCTGCCGTCCACGAGCAGGGAGTACCGGTCGTAGCCGATGGTGTGCCGCGCGCCGTCGGCCCTCGGCGGGGCGGGTGCCGGGCCGGTCGGCACACTGCGCGCCGCGTAGGCCGATGGCGCCCCGGGGCCGCCGCTGCCGCCCAGGGCGAGCCCGAGCGCGGTCGAGCCGGTCAGGGCACTGAAAGTACGTCTGCTGAGCGCCAAGGTGGATCCTCCCGGGCGATCTTACGGGGCGCGGGTGCGGCCATTCTCCACGTGGCGACGCCCCACAATGGATCCATGAGGATCTCGGCGCGGGCGGATTACGCGGTACGGGCGGTACTGGAGCTGGCCGTACGGCAGGGTAACGGCCCGGTGAAGGCGGAGGAAATCGCCGCCGCGCAGGGCATCCCGCACAAGTTCCTGGAAGGGATCCTGGGCGATCTGAGGCGCGGCGGGATCGTCGACAGCCGGCGTGGCGGGGGCGGCGGCTACCGGCTGGCGCGGGACGCGGCGGCGGTCACTGTGGCGGATGTCATCCGCGCGGTGGACGGCCCGATCGTGTCGGTACGGGGAGAACGGCCGACGGGCCTGGCGTACACGGGAACGGCACAGCCGCTGCTGCCCCTCTGGATCGCCCTGCGCGCCAATGTGCGCCGGATCCTCGAGGGCGTCACCATCGCCGACCTCGCGGCGGACGCGCTGCCGGAGCCGGTACGGGCGCTGGCGGCGGATCCGGGGGCATGGGAGAACCCGTGACGGCTCGGGGTGCCGGTTCGGTGTGACGGGCCGGTGTGAACAGCCGGTTGTGAATGGCCGAAGGCGGCCCTCCCGGGGGTGAGCGGTGCTTCCTACGATGCGGAGCGCTCAGGCTCTCCACAGGTTCCACACAGACCCCCCACTCCACGACATGGGAGAAACCATGGCTGGTGGCCTCCTCCTGAGCGGCGCCGTGGCGGCGCTGCTCACCACCGCACTGCCCGCCCACACGCCCGCCTCCGGGGTGTTCGACAACCCGCCCCCGGACAAGATCGTCATCGACGTGGCGACGGTGAACGGCTCCGGCTGTCCCGCGGGCACGGCCGCGGTCGCCGTCTCGCCGGACAACACCGCCTTCACGGTGACCTACAGCAGCTACCTGGCCCAGGCCGGCGGCAACTCCGACCCCACGGCCTTCCGCAAGAACTGCCAGCTCAACCTGGTGGTCCACGTCCCCCAGGGCTTCACCTACGCCGTGGCCAGCGCCGACTACCGCGGCTTCCTCTCGCTCCAGCCCGGTGCGACCGCCACCCAGAAGGCCTCGTACTACTTCCAGGGCTCCTCGCAGACCGTGCCCAGGACCCATCCCTTCAGCGGCTCCTACAACGACGACTGGCAGGCCACCGACAGCACGGACTGGGCCCAACTGGTCTGGGCCCCCTGCGGGGTGCTGCGCAACTTCAACATCAACACCGAGCTGAGAGTCAACGCCGGCACCACGTCCCCCGGCAAGGTCAGCTTCATGACGATGGACTCGACGGACGGGGACATCAGCACGGTGTACCACCTGGCGTGGAAGCAGTGCCCGAACGGCTAGATGTGCCCGCCACGCCGGTCACTCTGAGTGTGTGCCGGCTCCGGGCGGCTCCTGTCGGTAGGCGGTCATCCATCGGTTGACCTGCGGAATCGTTCGACCTGGAGCTTTGTGCGTCAGGGGCGCGCGAGGGGCGCATGTCCAGCATGCCGAATGCCTCGCGCGCCACCTGATCTCCTTACTCGACGTAAGCGCGCTCTGCTACTCCTGTGTACGCAGCGTGACGGCAGTAGGTCGTCGCGTCTCCCGTGCCATGGAAGACGAGGTAGAGCCATGCCCCTCGACGCAGTGACCGCAGCCGCGGACCCGGAGTCGGAGCAGCAGCAGCGCGAGCAGCAGAGTCTCAGCACCGCGGCGGCGCGCAATCTCGCCACCACCACCAAGTCCGAACCCCAGATGCAGGGCATCAGCTCCCGCTGGGCGACCCGCATCCTGCCCTGGGTGAACGTCCCCGGCGCGACCTACCGGGTCAACCGCCGTCTCTCCTGCACCGTCGGCGACGGCCGGGTCAGCTTCGTGAAGACCGGCTCCAAGGTCCAGGTGGTCCCCGCCGAACTGGGCGAACTGCCGCTGCTGCGCGGCTTCTCGGACGGCGACGCGCTCGGTGCTCTGGCCGACAGGTTCGTGCAGAAGGAGTTCACCCCGGGCCAGGTCATCGTGCAGGAGGGCCGCAAGGCCGACCAGGTGTACCTGATCGCGCACGGCAAGGTCGAGAAGATCGGCGAGGGCCCGTACGGCGACGAGTCCGTGCTCGGGCTGATGGCCGACGGGGACTCCTTCGGCGGCCAGGTGCTCGCCGGGCCGGGCAAGAAGTGGGAGTTCACGGCCCGTGCCCTGACCGCCACCACGGTGCTCGCGCTGCCGCTGACGGCGTACAAGGCGGTCGCCGACCGCCACGAGGCACTGCGCCGGCATGTCCGGGACATCAGCTCCAACGGGCAGCGCAAGCTGAACCGGTCGGGTGAGGCGGAGATCGAGCTCAGCTCGGGACACGTGGGCGAGGAGACCCTGCCGCAGACCTTCGCCGACTACGAACTCGCCCCCCGTGAATACGAGTTGAGTGTGGCGCAGACGGTGCTGCGGGTGCACAGCCGGGTCGCCGACCTCTACAACGAGCCGATGAACCAGACCCAGCAGCAGCTGCGGCTGACCATCGAGGCGCTGCGCGAGCGGCAGGAGCACGAGCTGATCAACAACGAGGAGTTCGGGCTGCTCCACAACGCCGACTTCGACCAGCGGATCTCCACCTACTCGGGCCCGCCGGCCCCGGACGACATGGACGAGCTGCTCAGCATGCGGCGCAAGACCCGCTGTTTCCTCGCCCACCCCAAGGCCATCGCCGCGTTCGGCCGCCAGTGCAACAAGCGGGGCCTCTACTTCGGCAGCGTCGAACTGAACGGCAACCACCTGCCCGCCTGGCGCGGGGTGCCGCTGCTGCCGTGCAGCAAGATCCCGATCACCGGGCAGGGCACGACGTCGATCATCGCCATGCGCACCGGCGAGGACGACCAGGGTGTCATCGGCCTCCACCAGACCGGGATCCCGGACGAGGTCGAGCCGGGCCTGAACGTCCGGTTCATGGGCATCAACGAACAGGCGGTCATCTCCTACCTGGTCAGCACCTACTACTCGGCGGCCGTCCTGGTGCCCGACGCCCTCGGCATCCTCGAGAACGTCGAGATCGCCCGGACGAACGGAAACTGACGCCGGTGTCCCTGATCTCCCGGCTCACGGCGCCCGCCGGGGCCCATGACATGGCGGGCCTGGTACGGGCCCTGCTGTCGGCGGCACCGCCGCCGCGCCCGCCGTCCGCAGGGGCCGCGTCCCCCGAGCCCGGCCTCCCCTCGGGGCCCACGGGGCTGGGCACGTCGGCGGCACGGATCCCCGCCGGGGCGGGGGCCACCCCGCGCCGCGCACGGACAGGCCGGGGGGCGGCCCGAGCGGGTGGGCTGCCCTTGCCGTCACCGACTCCGTCGGTCGCGCATCGGCCGGGGGCCGGACAGCGGACGGTTGTGCACCGGCCGGACGCCGGGCAGTCGGCGACAGGCACCGCGCCGCCCCCGCCCCCCGGACCCACCGACCAGGGCACCTCGTCCACAACCCCCGCTCGCGCCGGTCTCGGCAGGGATGCGGCGGCGCCCGCTCGCGCCGGTGTCGGTACGGATGCGGCGGCCAACGGCCCCACCGGACTCGGCTCCTCGGCGGCGGCCCTTGCCCGGACCGCTTCTGGCACCTCGGTGGCAGACCTTGGCCGGACCGGTGCTGGGGGTTTCGCGGTGGCAGGTCGCCGTACCGCCGCTCCCGAGCCCCGCCGGGAGGCGTCGGTGCGGGCCTGCGATCCCGGGCGGCGGCTGCACTGCCCGCCCGCCGTACGCGACGACCCCGCACTGGGCGAGGCCGTCACCGAGCGCCTGGTCGAGTGGGCCGAGCGGATCGGGATCTACCCGGGCCAGCTGGACAAGATCCGCACGGCCGACTTCGGCCGGCTGATGATGCTGGCCCACCCGGAGTCCGACGACCCCGACCGACTGCTCGCGGCGGCCAAGTGCGCGCTGGCGGAATGGGCCGTCGACGACCACTACGTGGACGGCGAGGTCGAGGAGGCCCGGCCGGAGCAGCTCGGCAGGCGGCTCGCCATCGCCCACTCGGTGATCGACCAGGCGAACCTCCCGCTCGCCTACGCCCCCCAGCTCGAGGAGGTCGTCACGGCCGACCCCGTCATGCGGGCCCTGCGCGACAGCCTGCGCAACCTCCACTCGTACGCGACGACCTCACAGGTGCGCCGGCTCCGCCACGAGCTGGGCATCATGTTCGTCGCCTACAACCAGGAGGGCTACTGGCAGGCCGCCGGGCACACCCCGCCGGTGTGGGAGTACCTGATGCACCGGCACGAGAACAGCTTCATCCCGTGCATGGTGCTCGTCGACGCGGTCGCCGGCTACGAGCTCCCGTACGGCGAGTTCGCCGACCCCCGGGTACGGCGCGCGTTCACGCTGGCGGGCACCGCCACCGTGATCGTCAACGACCTCTACTCCATGGCCAGGGAGCAGGGCCCGACGGACTTCAGCCTGCCCCGCCTGATCGCCGCCGAGGACGGCTGCACGCTTCAGGAGGCCGTCGACCGAACCGTCGACATCCACAACGAGCTGATGCTCACCTTCGAGGCCGAGGCGGCCGCGCTCGCCCCGACCGGCTCCCCGGAACTGCGCCGGTTCCTGGCCGGTACCTGGGCCTGGGTCGGCGGCAGCCGCGAGTGGCACGCCACCAGCGGCCGCTACCACGGCACCGCACACGCCGCCTGACCCCCCCGCGGCCCCCGGCCCCGCGCACCTCCACCTGAGTCCCCCGTAAGGAACACCCATGTCCAAGATCTCCACCCAGATGGAAGACATCGTCATGAGCGATGTGCTGCGCACCGACTACCAGAGGTCGGTCGCGGAGTACTGGAACAAGGAGAAGGACCCCGTCAACATCAAGCTCGGCGAGGTCGACGGCCTGTACCACCACCACTACGGCCTGGGCGACTGGGATCCCACGATCCTCGCCGGCCCGCCCGAGAGCCGCGACCGGCGCATCATCGAGGAACTGCACCGCCTGGAGACCGCGCAGGCCGAGGTGCTCCTCGACCGCCTCGGCACCATCACCCCGGACGACCGTCTCCTGGACGCCGGTTCCGGCCGCGGCGGCACCAGCTTCATGGCCAACGCGCGCTTCGGCTGCCACGTGGACGGCGTCACCATCTCCGAGCAGCAGGTCGCTTTCGCGAACGAGCAGGCGCGGCAGCGGGGCGTGGCCGACCGGGTCCGCTTCCACTTCCGCAACATGCTCGACACCCGCCTGGACACCGGATCCCGCCGGGCGATCTGGACCAACGAGACGACCATGTACGTCGACCTGTTCGAACTCTTCGCCGAGTTCTCGCGCCTGCTGGAGTACGGCGGACGCTACGTCTGCATCACCGGCTGCTCCAACGACGTCACCGGCATGCGCTCCAAGGCCGTCAGCAGGATCGACGAGCACTACACCTGCAACATCCACCCGCGCAGCGCGTACTTCAGGGCACTCGCGGCGAGCAATCTGGTGCCGCTGCAGGTGGTGGACCTGACCCCGGACACGATCCCCTACTGGGAGCTGCGCGCGAAGTCCTCCGTGGCCACGGGCATCGAGGAGCCGTTCCTGACGGCCTACAAGGAGGGCAGCTTCCACTACCTCCTGATCGTGGCCGACCGGATCTGACGTTACGGCGTACAGGCCCATGCACGCATGATCGTGGGCCTGCGCGCGCTCCCCGGGTGCTTCCCGAGCCCCGTGCCGGGGCTCTCGGGGGTGCCGTTGACTTGGGTGAATGGGAGACGACATGAGTACAGAACGCCCCTGGCGCAAGGCCGTTGTCATCGGCGGCGGCTACGCGGGACTGGTGACCACCCGCGTGCTGTCCGACTTCTTCAGCGAGGTCGTCCTCGTGGAACGGGACGCCGTCGACGAGGACACCGGCGTCCATCCGGGCGCTCCGCAGGGCTACCACGCGCACGCGATGCTGGCCAAGGGCGGGGAGATCCTGGAGCGGCTTTTCCCCGGACTGCGCGATGAGTTGAGGGAGGCGGGCGCGCCGGTCTTCGACTACGGAGAGGGCATCGACTTCCTGCTGCCCGTCGGACGCGCGCCCCGCCGCCGTACGGGCGTCCGGATCCAGACCTTCACCCGCGACGAACTGGAACGCCGTCTGCGTCGCAAGGTGCTCGCACTGCCCCAGGTCAGGCCGCTGCCGTCCACCCGCTGCACCGGTCTGACCCGGGACTCCTCGGGCCGGATCACCGGCGTGACGTGCCGCCCGCAGAGCCCGCTGAGCCCGCAGAGCCCGCTGAGCCCGGAACCCTCCGAGACCACCGAGACCCCCGAGACCTCCAAGTCCTCGGAGTTCTCCGCGACCTCCGAGTCCTTCGAGCTGGCCGCCGACCTGGTCGTCGACGCCTCCGGACGGTCCAGCTCCCTGACGGACTGGCTGGACGCACTGGGCGTCACCGTGCCGCCCAAACGGACCGTGAAGGCGAAAATCACCTACACGTCGATGAACTTCGACCGGCCGCACCAGTCCCATCCCGGCCACCCGGACTTCTACGTCGCCTACCAGATGCCGTTCGCTCCCAGCGTGCCCCGGGCCGGAGTCCTGCTCGCCGTGGAGCGCAACCGCTGGACCTGCTCCCTCTTCGGCTTCCAGGACCAGCCGCCGACCGACGACAAGGGCTACCTGGCCTTCGCCGAGACCCTGAAGAACCCGCACCTGGCCGAACAGATCGGCCGGCGCACCGCCCAGGAGCCCACGCGCCGCTACACCAACACCGAGAACCAGTGGCGGCCCTTCCACACCGTCAAGGACTGGCCGGACCGCCTCATCGCCCTCGGCGACGCCGTCTGCGTCTTCAACCCCGTCTACGGCCAGGGCATGACGGTGGCCGCGATGGAGGCGGAGCAGCTGCAGGACATGCTGAAGCGACGCCGCGCCTCCGGGCGGCTGGACGGCCTCGCCGACGGCTTCCAGAAGAAGCTGGGCCGCCTGCTGCTGGGCCCGTGGACGCTGTCCACCAACTCGGACCTGATGTGGGCCCCGGCCGGCCAGCCCCTCGCCGCGCGCTTCGCCCACTGGTACAACACCCGCCTCTTCCACGTGGCGGTGAAGGACGCGGCCGTATGGGCGCGGTTCGTCCGCGTGGTGAACATGGTGGCCTCACCGGCGCTGCTGTTCCATCCCCTGGTGGCCCTGAAGGTCCTGACCGTCAGTCGCCGTCGTGCGTGACGTCGACTCCTCGGATCCGTTGCGGCAGGCTCACCGAGTCCTGAAGCCGCACAGCCTGTGAACGCGTACGCTCCCGCAGCGTACGCGCGCCGGACCTCGTGAAGTCCCTTTCCCCTCCGACACATTGGCCCCATGGAAGCCCCTTCCCCCCAGGTCACCGACCGCACCTTCGCCCAGCGTCTCAGCTCCACCCCCCGAGGTGCCCGCCTCGCGCGACACGTGGCCCTCGCCCAGCTCGACACCTGGGGGATCCCGCACGGCACCGAAACCGCGGAGGCCGTCGCCCTGATCGTCGCCGAACTGGCCGCCAACGCCGTGACCCACGGTCGTGTGCCCGGGCGGGACTTCGAGGTCCGCCTGTCCCTCCTCGACGGCAGTCTCCGAGTCGAGGTGACCGACACCCGGGCCGAGCGCCGCCCGCCCGCCCCCGGCCAGGTGCCCGAGCCCCCGCCCCTCGCGGTCGCGGGACGCGGGCTGCTGCTGGTGGACGCGCTGGCCGACCGGTGGGAGGTGGTCGACCGGGACCCGCCCCGGAAGACGGTGCGGGCCGAGGTCGACGTGACCCCGTGCGGCGGGCGCCGTCGCGCACGCTAGGGGTGAGGGGGCGTGGCCGTGTCGGCCGAGGTCGTCCCGGTCTTGGTGTAGAGGACCTCGCGGGCCTGTTCCGCGGCGCGCAGGAGGCTTTCGTTGACGAAGACGAGGAAGCGGGCGACGTTCTCGAGGCGGGTGGCCGCGGGGGTCCGGGGGCCGAGGATGGCGACGCCCTCCCGCGCGGTCTCGACGAGCTGGGCGTTGGATCGCGCGCTGCGGATCATCGACTGGTACCAGAGGTCGTTGTCGACGATGTAGCGCTCGCGGCGGCGTTCGTCGCGCTCCCGGCGGACGAGGTCCAAGTTCGCGAGGAACGTGATCGCCTTGGAGACGGACGCCGGGCTGACCTGGAGGCGCTGGGCGAGTTCCGAGGCGGTGAGGCTGCCCGAGTCGGTCATGTAGAGGCAGGCCAGAACCCGGGCCGTCATCTTGGGCAGACCCGAGGCCATGAAGACGGTGGTGAACCTCTCCTGGAACTCGGCCACCGCGTCGGCGTCGCGTCCGTGGGGCTGGGGGACCGACTCCGCCCCTCGGGGAGTGGCGGGCCGGCGCCGGTGGGCCCGGCGTTCGGTGGCGCGGTGGGCCAGGTCGGCGCGGTAGGCGGTGGGGCCGCCGTTGCGCATCACCTCACGCGTGATCGTGGACGTCGGACGGTCGAGGCGCCGGGCGATCTCCGCGTAGGCGAGGTCGTCGGCCAGCCCCAGGGCGATCTGCTGGCGTTCCTGCTGGGTGAGCCTGCCTCCCGGCATCGCGATCTCCTTGGGGGTCCTTCGTGGTGCTTCCCGACGGCCCCACTATAGCGTTAACTTCTCACCCATTGCAACGGAGAGACATGTTTGTTGCATTACCAGTCAGGCTCATTGCAACACTTTAGTGGCCTTGACCAGCATAGTTAGCGGTTCTATGCAACGAGGTAGTTGCCGAGATATGGAAAGCAACGTAGCGTTTCTGGTGTCAGAAACGAGCAGCGCAGGAGGAGAGCACCATGCAGAAGTTCGAGACCCCCGCCCCGATCTCCGCCGTCCTGGACATCCCGGCCGGACGCGTCCAGTTCATCGCCGCCGACCGCGCCGACACCACCGTCGAGGTCCTGCCGGCGAGCCCCGCCAAGAGGCGTGACGTCCAGTCCGCCGAGCAGACGGAGGTTGTCTACGCCGACGGTGTGCTGCGGATCCGTACCCCTGAGCCCAAGAACCAGATCTTCGGCCCCTCCGGAGCCCTGGAGATCACCGTCAAGCTGCCCGCCGGCTCCCGTGTCGAGGCCAGGACCGGCAGCTGTGAGCTGCGCGGTGTCGGCCGCCTCGGCGACGTCGTCTTCGAGGGCGCGTACCGCCAGATCAAGGTCGACGAGACCGCGAGCCTCCGCCTCACCGCGGTCGACGGCGACGTCGAGGTCGGCCGGCTGGGCGGCCCCGCGGAGATCAGCACCGCACGGGGCGACATCCGGATAGCCGAGGCCGTGCGCGGCGCGGTCGTGCTCAACACCCAGTCCGGCGACATCATGGTCGGCGCCGCCGCCGGTGTCTCGGCCACCCTGGACGCCGGCACCGCCTACGGCCGCATCACCAACGCCCTCAAGAACGACGGCACCGCCGAACTCGACATCCGTGCCACCACCTCCCACGGCGACATCACCGCCCGCAGCCTCTGAGGAGGCGGAAGCCGGACCGTTCTCCGGGATCTCCCCGCAGAACACGGCGCAGTACGCGGGGCCGGTCGCGTACTGACCCGCAGGTGTCTAGGCCCCCGCCGCGTTCGGCCAGCTCTGCGCATTGGGCCACCCCGTGGCCGGCGCGGGGGTCAGACCCGTGGCCGGCGCCGTCATCCCCCGGACCTGGGCCGCGGTGAGCCCACCCCTGGCCGGTACCCCGGGCGGCGTGGGCGCGACAGAGGCAGCGGGCGCCGGTATCGGTGCGGGCACGGGTATCGGTGCGGGCACGGGTGTCGGTGCGGGTACCGGTGTCGGTGCGGGTACCGGTGTCGGCTGAGGCGTCGCAGGGACGGGCTGGGCCGGGGCCGCCATCGGCTGAGGCGCGGCAGGCATGGGCGCAGGCACCGGTGTCGGCTGTGGCGCCACCGGCAGGGGCTGCGGCGCGGCCGGCATGGGTTGGGGCGCCGCCGGCATCGGCATCCCGCCGGGCTGTACGGCGGCGGGGAGCGGCATGCCGGTGCCGGCGGCCGGGGCGGGGCCGGAAGCGGCGGCGGCCTGCGCCAGCGCCGGCATTCCGCGCCCGTTGGTCTCGCTCATCAGCCGGTCCACGGCCGCCGTACCCGAGCTGTAGCTGGTCCCGGTGCCCAGCTCGGGTACGGCGGCTCCCCTCCTGGACCCGTAGAGCACCTGCTCCAGGCCGGACACCAGGCGACGCACGTCGACCTGGGGGCGCACCACGAGTCTCAGGAAGCGGCTGGACGAACCGATCTTGTTGCCGCACTCGCGGACCAGGATCCGGTGCTCGGTGAGCATCCGGTCCCGGACCACCGTGCCCTCGGCGCCGACGGGAAGGCGCACGAAGAGGAAGTTGCCTTGGGACGGGTACACCGTCAGCCCCGGCAACGCCGACAGATGGCTGGCCATCTCCAGCCGGTCGCGGCGGACCTGCTGCAGGCTCCGCGCGTACTCGGCCCCGTGCTCCTTCAGCATGAACACCACGTGCTCGGCGAAGGAGTTGAGGTTCCACTTCGGGAGCATCGCCCGCACCTTCCCGGCGAGCGCAGGGTTGGCGACCAGGTAGCCGAAGCGTATGCCGTGCAGACCGAAGTTCTTGCCGAGGCTGCGCAGCACGATCACGTTGGGGCGGAGCATGGCCTCCTGGACGACGCTGGGCTCGGCCTCCGCGTCGGCGAACTCCAGGAACGACTCGTCGATCACGATCAGGTCCAGGTCCGCCATCGCGTCCATGAACTGCACCACCGACTGCTTGCGCACATACCCGCCGTCGGGGTTGTTGGGATTGCAGATCACCGCCACCCGGGTCTTGCGGGCCCGGATGAACTCGGCGTACCGCGCCAGGTCCAGCGCGAACCCGCTCGCCTCCTGGAGCGGGAACATGTCGACCCGCTTGCCGGTCTCCATCGGCTGGTCGGTCCAGCGGCCGAAGGTGGGCACCGGGACGGAGAGGGACTCGCGCACCAGCAGGTGGTCGATCCAGGTGATCAGTTCCGTGGAGCCGTTGCCCATCGCCACGCACTGCGGCGGCAGCTGGAGCAGGGAGCACAGCTCGCCGGTGATGGTCTCGGCGCTGCTCGGGTAGTACGTGATGATCTCGCGCAACCGGGTCGACAGTTCGTCGTACATGGCCGGGGTCGGGAAGTACGGGTTGCACGGGATGCAGAAGTCCACCGGGCCGGTGCCGTCGCCCTCGCGCGTCAGCGCCGCCATCGAGGGGCTGTGCGCGGTGCCGCCGCTGAACAACGAGGTGACGTTGCCGGCCAAGGGGTCCTCCGTTCAGGGTGGCCCGTGCGGGGGAGCACGGGCCACCCCTCAGTACGGAGGCGGGGGTGGTGCCGTTCAACTCGTGGGGAACCGGCGAGGTTTCACGCGCTGAACTTGTGGATCGTCGTCGTCCGGTACGTCTGGCCGGGCCGCAGGACGGTCGACGGGAACGACGGCTCGTTCGGCGAGTCCGGGAAGTGCTGGGTCTCCAGGGCCAGACCGTCGCCCTGCCGGTAGGTGTGGCCGGACTGGCCGACGAGCGTGCCGTCGAGGAAGTTGCCCGAGTAGAACTGCACACCGGGCTGGTCGGTGAGGATCTTCAGGGTCCGGCCGGACGCGGGGTCGCGCAGCGTCACCACGTGCTCGGGCCGCGCGGTCACCCCCTTGTCGAGCACGAAGTTGTGGTCGTAGCCCTTGGCGGTGACCAGCTGCGGATGGCCGGTGCGGATGTCCCGGCCGATCGGCTTGGGGCGGGTGAAGTCGAAGGGGGTGCCCTTGACCCCCGCCCGCTCCCCGGTGGGGATCAGACCCGCGTCGGTGGGGGTGAACCGGCTGGCTGCCAGCCAGAGTTCGTGGTCGTAGACGCTGCCGCTGCCCTCGCCCGCGAGGTTGTAGTACGTGTGGTTGGTGAGGTTGACGACCGTCGGCCTGTCGGTGGTCGCCGTGTAGTCGATCCGCCAGTCGCCGTGCCGGTTCAGCGTGAAGGTGACCTTCGTCCTCAGCGTGCCGGGATAGCCCATCTCGCCGTCGGCGCTCGTGTAGTACAGGTGCAGACCGACGTCGCAGCCGGCGGTGAAGGGCTCGACGTCCCACACCTTGGTGTTGAAGCCCTGCTTGCCGCCGTGCAGGCTGTTCACGCCGTCGTTGACGGACAGCTGGTACTGCTTGCCGTCCAGGGTGAACCGGCCCTTGGCTATGCGGTTGCCGTAGCGGCCGATGGTGGCACCGAAGTACGTGGTCCCCCTGACGTACGCGTCGAGGTTGTCGTAGCCCAGGGAGACGTTGGCGTACCGGCCGTGCCGGTCGGGTGTCTCCAGGGACTGGACGATGCCGCCGTAGGAGAGGACCTTCAGGCGGGTGCCGCCGTTCTCCAGCGACCAGCGGTGGACCTTGGTGCCGTCGGCGAGCGTACCGAAGAGCTCCTTCACGGGCTTGCTTCCCGAGGAGGCTTGCGCGGTACCACCGAGGGTGGTGGCGGCGAGGCCCGCGGCGGCGCCGGCGATGACCGTGCGTCTGTTCAGTTCCATGGGTGCGGCTCCCTTCTGGGTGCTTACGAACCGGACTTGCGCTTGTTCCACACGTCGAACCCGACCGCCACCAGCAGGGCCAGGCCCTTGATGACCTGCTGCCAGTCGGTGCCGACGCTGAGGAGGTTCATGCCGTTGTTCAGCACGCCGAGGACGAGACCGCCGATGATGGCGCCGAGGACGGTGCCGACACCGCCGCTCATGGACGCGCCGCCGATGAACGACGAGGCGATCGCCTCGAGTTCGAAGTTGACGCCCGCCTTCGGCGAGGCCGCGTTCAGCCGGGCGGCGACCACCAGACCGGCCAGGGCCGCGAGCACGCCCATGTTCAGGAAGACGTAGAAGGTGACCTTCTTGTCCTTCACGCCGGACAGTTTGGCCGCCGGCAGGTTGCCGCCGATCGCGTAGATGTGCCGGCCGAAGACCGCGTTGCGCATGACGTAGCCGTAGCCGACGACCAGCGCGCCGAGGATGATCAGCACGATCGGGGCGCCCTTGTAGCTGGCGAGCAGCAGGGTGAGGACGAGGATCGCCGCCACCAGGGCCGTCAGCTTGAGCAGGAAGAGGCGGACGGGGACCACGTCCAGGGAGAACTCCTGCTGGCGGCGGCGGTCGCGGAACTCCTGCCGGACCACGGCCGCGATCAGGACGAGCCCGAGCAGCAGGGTGAGGTTGTGGTAGTTGGTGTTCGGGCCGGCCTCGGGCAGGAAGCCGTTGCCGATCTTCTGCAGGCCGTCGGGGAAGGGGCCGAGGGTCTGGCCCTTCAGGAGGATCTCCGTCAGGCCGCGGAAGAGCAGCATGCCGGCGAGGGTGACGATGAACGACGGTATGCCGAGGTAGGCGATCAGGAAGCCCTGGATCGAGCCGGCCGCCGCGCCCACCAGCAGGCACAGCACCAGCGCGACCGGCCAGGAAACGCCGTGCTGCACGGTCAGGACGGCCGCGAAGGCGCCCACGAACGCCGTCAGCGAGCCGACCGACAGGTCGATGTGCCCGGCGATGATCACCAGCATCATGCCGATCGCGAGGATCAGGATGTAGCTGTTCTGCAGCACCAGGTTGGAGACGTTGCGCGGCAGCAGCAGATCGCCGCCGGTCCAGATCTGGAAGAGGACGACGATCAGGCCCAGCGCGATCAGCATGCCGTACTGGCGCATGTTGCGGCGCAGACCGCCGAGCACCAGCCGCACCAGGCCGGCGCCGTCGCCCGGTCCGCCCTTGCCCGGCGGTGCCGCCGCCGGGACCTTGTCGGTGACGTCCGTGCTCATCGCGTTACCTCTTTGTCCTTCGTCATATGGCGCATCAGCACTTCCTGCGTGGCCTCGGCCCGCGGCACCTCACCCGTCAGCCGCCCGGCGGCCATGGTGTAGATGCGGTCGCACATGCCGAGCAGCTCGGGCAGTTCGGAGGAGATGAAGACGACCGCCTTGCCCTGGGCGGCCAGCTGGTCGATGACCGTGTAGATCTCGTACTTGGCGCCCACGTCGATGCCGCGCGTGGGCTCGTCCAGGATCAGCACGTCCGGACCCGCGAAGATCCACTTGCTGAGGACCACCTTCTGCTGGTTGCCGCCGGACAGCTTGCCCACCGGCGCGAACACGGTCGGCGCCTTGATGTTCATGGACGTGCGGAAGCCCTCGGCGACCTGCCGCTCCTCGTGCTCGTCCACCACTCCCCGCCTGGCGACCTTGTGCAGCGCGGTCAGCGAGATGTTGCGGTTGATGGTGTCGATGAGGTTCAGCCCGTAGTGCTTGCGGTCCTCGGTGACGTACGCGATGCCGTGCCGCACCGCCTCCGCGACGGTCCTGGTGCGGATCTCCGTGCCGTCCTTGAGTACCGTGCCGCCCGCGTACCGGCCGTACGTCCGCCCGAAGACGCTCATCGCCAGTTCGGTGCGGCCGGCGCCCATCAGGCCCGCGATCCCGACGATCTCCCCGCGCCGCACGCTGACCGACACGTCGTCGACGACCTTGCGCTGCTGGTCGATCGGGTGGAACACGGTCCAGCCGCGGATCTCCAACGCCGGTGCCGCGCCCTCCTCGGGCCGGTGCGGGGTGCGCTCGGGGAAGCGGTGGTCGAGGTCGCGGCCGACCATGCCGGCGATGATCCGCTCCTCGGTGGTCTCCGGCGCCTTCACATCGAGGGTCTCGATGGACCGGCCGTCCCGGATGATCGTCACCGAGTCGGCGACCTTGCGGATCTCGTTGAGCTTGTGGGAGATGATGATCGAGGTGATGCCCTGGTTCTTCAGCTCCAGGATGAGATCGAGGAGTTTGCCGCTGTCCTCGTCGTTCAGGGCCGCCGTCGGCTCGTCGAGGATCAGCAGCCTCACCTCCTTCGACAGCGCCTTGGCGATCTCCACCAGCTGCTGCTTGCCCACGCCGATGTCGGCGACGCGGGTCTCCGGGTGCTCGTGCAGACCGACCCGGCGCAGCAGTTCGGTGGCGTGGCGCAGGGTCTCGCGCCAGTTGATCAGGCCGCCCTGGGCGTGTTCGTTGCCGAGGAAGAGGTTCTCCGCGATGGACAGATGCGGCACCAGCGCCAGTTCCTGGTGGATGATGACGATGCCGCGCTGCTCGCTCGCCCGGATGTCCCTGAAGGCGCAGACCTCCCCCTCGAAGAGGATGTCGCCCTCGTAACTGCCGTGGGGGTGGACGCCGGAGAGCACCTTCATCAGGGTGGACTTGCCGGCGCCGTTCTCCCCGCAGATGGCGTGGACCTCGCCCCGCCGGACGGTCAGGGTGACGTCCGACAGCGCCTTGACACCGGGAAAGGTCTTGACGATCGAGCGCATTTCCAGGACGGGTCCCGCCATGGTCGTGCCTTCCAATCCGTAGGGAATCAGGGCGGGTTACTTCAGCTCGGACTCGGTGTAGTAGCCGCCGTCGACCAGGACCTGCCGGTAGTTGGACTTGTCGACGCTCACCGGCTGGAGCAGGTAGGCCGGGACGACCTTGGTCCCGTTGTCGTAGGTCTTGGTGTTGTTGACCTGCGGCTTCTTGCCCTTCAGGGAGTCGTCGACCATCGTCGCGGCGACCTCGGCGAGCTTGCGCAGGTCCTTGTAGACGGTCTGCCTCTGCTCACCGGCGATGATCGACTTCACCGAGGCGATCTCGGCGTCCTGGCCGGTGATGACCGGCAGCGGCTTGCTGCCCGAGCCGTAGCCGTCCGACTTCAGCGCGGACAGGACACCGATGGAGATGCCGTCGTAGGGCGAGAGCACCGCGTCGACCCGGCCGCTCTTGTAGGAGCCGGTGAGGATGTCCTCCATGCGCTTCTGCGCGGTGGCGCCGTCCCAGCGCAGGGTGACGACCTGGTTCAGCGCGGTCTGCCCGGACTTGACCACCAGCTGCTTCTTGTCGATGTACGGCTGCAGCACGCTCATCGCGCCGCCGAAGAAGTACTTGGTGTTGTTGTCGTCGTTGGAGCCGGCGAACAGCTCGATGTTGAACGGGCCCTTCTTGCCCTTGCCCAGCCCGAGCTGGTCCACGATGTACTGGCCCTGCAGCCTGCCGACCTTCTCGTTGTCGAACGAGGCGTAGTAGTCGACGTTCTTGGTGCCGAGGATCAGCCGGTCGTAGGAGATGACCGGGATGTGCGCGTCGGCGGCCTCCTGGAGCACGGAGTTCAGCGACTTGTTGTCGATCGCCGCGATGATCAGGCCCTTCACGCCCTGCGTGATGAGGTTCTCGATCTGCGAGACCTGGGTGGCCGGGTCGTCCTCGCCGTAGACGAGCTTCGTCTTGTAGCCCTTGGCCTGAAGGTCCTTGACGACGTTCTTGCCGTCGGAGATCCAGCGCTCGGAGGACTTGGTCGGCATGGCGATGCCGATGGTGGCGCCCTTGACGTCGCCCGTCTTCTCCTTGCTGCCGCCCTCGCCGCTCTGGCCGCAGGCGGTCAGGGTCAGGGCGAGCGAGGCGGCTGCGGCTGTCGCGGCGAGTGCGGCTCTGCGGTTGCGCATGGTGATCCGTCCTTGGTCTTCTCGTCGTTGAGAGGGGTCACGCGGTGGTGGGGAAGCGGTGGAGCGTCCCGGGCAGCCGGGAGCCGAGCGGCGCCATGTCGCCGTCCGCGCCGTGCCGGGCGAGCAGGTCCAGGGCGAGCCGGCCGCGCCGCACCCGCTCCCGGGCGGTGTGCAGGGTCACGTTCCGCAGGTGGGTGCCCCACGGGTAGATGCCGGGCGCCTTGGACAGACCGAACTTCAGGTAGAGCGGGGCGCCGCGCCGGATCAGCTCGGCGACCTCGTACATGCGCACATAGCCGCCGAGGTCGTCGGGGGCCTCGATGTACATGTCCATCGGGGCGCGGGACACCCGCCGGATCTCGGTGAGGTGGTCCAGCGTCAGGTCACTGGGCACGTTGACGGAGTCGGCTCCGAGCCGCTCGTACACGGCGTACGAGGCCGGGTTGACGGGGCCGATGAGCGCCGAGACCTTCAGGGTGGTGTCGGCCGGGATGATGCCGTTCTCCCGCGCCCGGTGCAGGGTCCACAGCACGCCCTCGTCGGCGACCAGCAGGCACCCGACGCCCAGCTCCGTGGCCCGTACGGCGTCCTCGACGCATCCGGCGACGGCGTCGTGGCCCCGCGCGCGCGGTCCGGCCCCCCGCGAGTCGGACCGTACGGAGCCGCCGATGTCCCAGGTGCCGCGCGGGCCGGTGAACAGGCAGAGTTCGATGTCACGTGCGGCGGTGGCCTCGACCATCTCGGTGATCTCGGCGTCGGTGAGCATCCACACGCCGCTGCCCTGGCTGATCCGGTGGATCGGCACATCGAGGCGCGAGGCCTCCTTGAGGACGACCGCCAGTGCTTCGGGACCCTCGCACGAGGGGATCTCGGTGCGCCAGCGACCGCCGCCCGGGAAGCTGTGGGCGGAGGCGTCGGCGGGGTCGAGGGCGGGTGCGTCCAGGCCGAGGGCGGCGAGCACCTGCTCGCCGGGCCTGCGGGCTGCCGGAGCGGAAGCGTCGGTCACAAGCTGTCCTTAGGGTCCAGTGTCCTGTGTGTTCGAAATGTCGGACGAGGTTCGCGGCTGCGGGTGGGGAGCGGCCCGGGCGGCTCCGCGAAAAAAAGCTGGTGGCACGCCGGCCGGGGCGCCGTCAGGTCACGCCCTGACCGGCGTGCGTCTCTACGGGCGGAGCAGCACCTTGCCCACCTTCGGATCACCGGCCCCGACCAGCTCGATGGCCCGCGGGAACTCGTTCAGCGGCAGCTCGTGCGTGACCAGCGGCAGCGGGTCCAGCAGCCCGGCGCCGAACACCCGCACGGCGTGCGCCCAGGCGTCCGGCGGCGCCCCGAAGACGGTGTGCACCTCCAGTTGCCGTACGACGAGGTCGGTCGGGTCGAGCCCGTCCGCGCCCGGCGCCGGGATCCCGGTCAGCACCAGCCGTCCGCCGCGCCTCAGCAGCGAGGCGGCGGTACGCGCGGCGGACGCGGACCCGGCGGTCTCGATCACCACGTCGAAGTCGTCGGGCAGCTCCTGGTCCTTCAGCCGGAAGCCGGTGGCCCCGAACCGCCGGGACAGCGTCTCCCGGTCGTCGCGCGTGCCCACCACCAGCAGCTCGGCCGGGGAGACCGCCTTCAGGAACTGCACGGCGAACATCCCGAGCGTGCCGGTGCCGACCACCGCGACCCGCTCGCCCGGCCGGGCGTGGGCCTTCAGCGCGGCGGCCGCGACACAGGCCGCCGGCTCCAGCAGGGCGGCGGCGGTGAGGTCGGCGTGGTCCGGCAGGACGTGCAGCAGCCGGGCCGGGAGGGTGAGCGTGCCGGCCATGGCGCCCGGCTGGGTGAACCCGGTCTCCTCGTACCCGGCGGTGCACAGGGTGGTCTCGCCCGCGTGACAGCGGTCGCACACCTGGCAGTTGCGGAAGCCCTCCCCGACGACCTTGCGGCCGACGAGGGACGCGGGGACGCCCGGCCCCACCGCCGAGACCGTCCCCGACCACTCGTGCCCGGGGGTGAGCGGATACCGCACGTACCCCTCGGGCCGGTTGCCCTGGTACACCTCGCGGTCACTGCCGCAGATGCCCACCGCGTGCACGGCCACGAGCACCTCCCCGGGGCCGGGATCGCGGGGGGTGTGGTCCTCGACCCGGTGGGCGCCCGGCGCCTCGACGACGACCTGGGAACCCCGGGAACTCACTTCGTACCCTTCGGCTTGCGCTGCTCCCAGCCCTCGGCCCACAGGTCGAACCGGGCCTGCTGCTGCGGGAACTCGGCGGCGGCGTCGACGTCCAGCTCGACGCCGAGACCCGGCGCGTCGGACAGGTGGAAGTACCCGTCCACGACCTGCGGCGCCCCCTTGACGACCTTCTTGATCTCCGCGTCCGCGAAGTCGTTGAAGTGTTCGAGGATCTTGAAGTTCGGCGAGGTGAAGCCGACCTGGAGGCTCGCCGCGGTGAGGACGGACCCGCCCACGTTGTGCGGGGCGACCAGCATGTAGTGCGTCTCGGCGGTCGCCGCGAGCTTGCGGGTCTCCCAGATGCCGCCGATGTGGCCGACGTCGGGCTGCAGGATGTCCGCGGCCTGGCTGTCGAACAGCTCGCGGAACTCGATCCGGTCGTGGATCCGCTCACCGGTGGCGATCGGGACGTCGACCTTGGCCGCGACCTTCTCCAGTGCCTTCAGGTTCTCCGGCGGGACCGGCTCCTCCAGCCAGGCCGGCTTGAAGGGGGCCATCTCCTTGGCCAGCCGGACGGCGGTCGAGGGGGAGAAGCGGCCGTGCATCTCCAGCATCAGCTCGGCGTCCGGGCCGATCGCGTCCCGTACCGCCTCGATGAGCGAGACCGCGTACAGGGTCTGCTCGTGGTCCAGCTCGAAGTGCCCGGTGCCGAACGGATCGATCTTCAGCGCCCGGTATCCGCGCTCCCTCACCCCCTGGGCGGCCTTGTGATACGCCTCCGGCGTTCGCTCGGTCGTGTACCACCCGTTGGCGTACGCCTTGACCTTGTCGGTCACCTTGCCGCCGAGCAGCTGCCACACCGGCACGCCCAGCGCCTTGCCCTTGATGTCCCAGCAGGCCATCTCGACGACCGCGATGCCGGACATCACGATCTCACCCGCACGGCCGTAGTCGCCGTACTTCATCCGGCGTACGAGATCCTCGACGGCGAACGGGTCCGAGCCGAGAATGTGATTGGCCTCGGCCTCCCGCAAGTAGCCGATCAGCGCGTCGGTGTGACCGAGCATCCGGGTCTCGCCGACTCCCGTGATCCCCTCGTCGGTGTGCACCTGGACGTAGGTCAGGTTGCGCCACGGCGTGCCGACCACGTGCGTGCTGATTCCGGTGATGCGCACGGCAGTTGCCCCTCAGCTGTTCGATATTTCGTCACGCGTTCGAAATGCTGGCGTGACAGTAAGGACGGGGCGGTCGGGGTGTCAATGGGTGGAACGGGTAACGGTTTCGGCAAGCCTTTCGAGAATTATTTCGCTTTCTACGAAACCTTCACAGAGGTGCCTAGGAACGTGACCCATGGGGAATCTAGTCTTCCGGCGTCATGGACTACTGTCACCCGTGCCAACGGCACCTCAACGGCGCCCTGGCCTGCCCCGGGTGCGGAGCACCGGCACGCCCCGCCGCGGAAGCGACGGTCGCGTACGCCCACGCGGGCACGGGTGAGGCACCGGGTTACGGCGGTCACGTCCCCGCCCAGGGCGCGTACCCCTCCCCCGAGGGACACGACGCACGCATCCCCTCCCAGAGGCACGCCCCCCTGGAGTACGAGCCCCAGGGCTACGCGGCTCACACCTACGGGTCCCAGGGCTACGGCTCCCATGGCTACGAGGCTCAGGACCACGAGGGGCAGGGGCACGAGAGCCAGGGCCACGAGGCTCACGGGTACGACAACCCCCAGCGGTACGAGCCGGCGGACACGGAGGAGCCGGAGCCGCACGACGACCCGGACCGCGCGGCCGATTCCCCGGCCGACTCCGAGGACGGTGGCCGGGCCGCCCGGCGCAGGGCGCGGGGCACCGCCACCGTGAGCCCCGCCGACGCCGACGCCGACGCCAGCCGCCGCGACCGCAAGGCCGCGGCCCACCGCCGCCGACGCCGCCGCGCCCTGCTGGTCACGGCCGGATTCGTGCTGGCCGCGGGCGGCCTCAGCCTCGCCGAACTCGGCACCGACGCGCCCTTCTCGCCCTTCACCAGCGGCCGGCCGGGCCCGGCCTCGGACACCGCGGCCGACGGCGGCACGTCCTCCGCCTCGCCCGGCGCCACCACCGACCCGGCCACCCCCACCTCCGGCGCACGGCCCGGCGCCGCCGGCTCCGCCTCCCCGGACGCCTCGGCCTCCGCGTCCGCCGCCAAGTCCCCGAAGGACAAGGACTCCACGTCGCCCGACGTCAGGAACACCGGCCCGGCGCGGCCGACCGCCGCGACGGGCTCCGGCGCGACCCCCAAGGCCCCGCCGACCCCGGCAGCGTCCGGACCGGCCCCCGCTCCGTCCAGCGCCCCGACGACCTCCGCTCCGTCCCCGACGCCCGCGCCCACCAGGACCTGCACCCGCTTCCTGTGGTGGTGCACCTGAGCCCGGGCGCACGAGTGCGCACCACCCCGCGCCATCCGCCATCCGGGGCATCGGTGACACCCCCGGCCGCTCACGACGGTTGAGTCGAACAGGTGCATCGCGACGTACCGGTCTCGGGAACGTCCCGAACGCGAACGGGCGTTGTGCTGAGAGGGAGCAGCGAGCAGCGGCTCAGTTGAGGAGAGCGATGACGCAGCAGATCACCGTCCAGGGCACGGTCGCCGAGGGTTTCGAGGCGGTGCGTGAGGAGTTCGCCGCCTTCGTCGCGGGCGAACGGGGCGACTACGAGGGCCAGTTGTGCGCGTACGCGCACGGGCGGCGGGTCGTCGACCTGTGGGCGGGTGCGGAGGCGGACTCGCTGTACGGCGTGTTCTCGTCCACCAAGGGCGCGGCGCACCTCGTGGTCGCGCTGCTGGTGCAGGACGGCACGCTGGAGCTCGACCGCAAAGTGACCTACTACTGGCCGGAGTTCGGCGCCGAGGGCAAGGGCGCGGTGACCCTCCGGGACCTGCTGGCGCACCGGGCGGGCCTGGTCGGCATCGACGCCGGGTTCTCCGCCGAGGAACTGGCCGACGACCGGGCGATGGCCGAACGGCTCGCCGACCAGAAGCCGTTCTGGCGCCCGGGGACGGCCTTCGGCTACCACGCGCTGGTGCTCGGCGCGCTCACCGGAGAGGTGGTCCGCCGTGCCACGGGCCGCACCCTCCAGGAGGTGTACGAGGAGCGGGTGCGCGCCCCGTACGGCACGGACTTCTTCCTGGGGCTGCCCGAGTCCGAGGAGCCCCGCTTCCGCTCGGTCCAGCCGATGCTGCCGACCCCCGCGCAGCAGGCCCTGCTGGACGCCCGGCCGACCGGCCCGCACACCCTGACCTCGATCGCCTTCAACGGCCACGTCCCGGAGCCGGGCACCCTGGCGGACCACGCCAACTCCCGCCTCGTACGGGCCAAGGGCCCCGCGTCGGCGGGCGGCGTCGCCTCCGCGCGGGGCCTCGCGAAGACGTACGCGGCGGCGATCAGCGAAGTGGACGACCGGCCACCGCTGCTCAAGCCCGACACGGTCGCCGAGATCGGCCAGATCCACTCCGCCGGCTACGACCTGGTGGTCCGCGCCCACAGGTCGTACGGCCTCGGCTTCCAGGCGACCGCCGACACCTGGCACCCCGTCCTGGGTGCCGGCGCCTTCGGCCACGGCGGCGCGGGCGGCAGTCAGGCGTTCGCGGACCCGCGCAGCGGCCTGGCGTACGGCTACACGCGCCGGCGGATGGCCTTTCCGGGGGGAGCGGCGCCGGAGAACGACGGGTTGGTCCGCGCGGTACACCGGGCGGCGTTGAAGAGCGTCTGACCGGCAGCCGCTCCCCGCCGAAGAAGAGACCGCACCCCACGTCCAGGGGTGCGGTCTCCGCAGTACGCAACGACGATCGTCAGACCAGCGTCACGGTGATGTTCCCCCGCGTCGCCTTCGAGTAGGGGCACACCTGGTGAGCCTTCTCGACCAGGTCCCGCGCCACCTCGGCGGAAACGTGGGGAATGCTCGCCGAGATCTCCACGATGATCCCGAACCCGTCGTCGTTCTTGCCGATCCCGACCTTCGCGGTGACGGTCGACCCGGAGACGTCGGCTCCCTCCTGCCGGGCGACGACTCCCAGGGCCCCCTGGAAGCACGCGCTGTAACCGGCGGCGAACAGCTGTTCCGGGTTGGTCCCGGACCCGCTGCCGCCCATCTCCTTCGGCGGGTTGACGACGACGTCGAGCCGGCCGTCGTCCGTGGCGACCCGGCCGTCTCGGCCGTTCTCCGCGGTGGCGACGGCGGTGTACAGGACGTCGGACTGCGTGATGGGCATGCGGTTGTCCTCCTCGTCGTTCCGCCGCGACTCGCGCCCACGATCGACGACGGATTTCGGAATGAAGTTACCGCATGCCGGAAAGATGGGGCCAGGCCTCAGAGCTTGACGATCATCTTCCCGATGTTGTCGCCGCGCAGGACGCCCAGGAACGCCTCGAGGTTGTTCTCGATGCCCTCGACGACCGTCTCGCGGTACTTGAGCTGCCCCGAGGCGACCCACGGCCCGACCTCGCGAACGAACTGCTGCTGCAGGTCGTAGTGGTCGCTGACCAGAAAGCCCTCGATACGGCCCCGGGTCTGGATGAGGCGGGCGAGGTTCCTCGGCCCCGGTGCGGGCTCGGTGTTGTTGTACACGGAGATCATGCCGCAGACCGCGATCCGGCCGCCCTGGTTCAGCGACCCGATCGCCGCCTCCAGGTGGTCGCCGCCGACGTTGTCGAAGTACACGTCGACGCCGTCGGGCGCGGCCTCGCGCAGCTGGTCGGCGACCGGGCCGCTCTTGTAGTTGAACGCCGCGTCGAAGCCGTACTCCTCGACCAGCAGCTTGACCTTCTCGTCCGATCCGGCCGAGCCGATGACCCGCGAGGCGCCCATGAGCTTGGCGAGCTGCCCGACCTGGCTGCCGACGGCGCCGGCCGCGCCGGAGACGAAGACGACGTCGCCCTCCTTGAAGGAGGCGGTGCGGACCAGGCCGGCGTAGGCGGTGAGGCCGGTCATGCCGAGCACACCGAGGTAGGCCGACAGCGGCACGGCGTGGGCGTCGGCGTCGACCCGGACGGCCGGAACGGCCGTCGGGCCGACCTTGACCGCGTTCTTCGCGTCCACGACCGCGTACTCGCGCCAGCCGAAGAAGTGCAGGACGTGGTCGCCGGCCTCGATGCCCTCGGCGTGGGAGGTGACCACCTCGCCGACCGCACCGCCCTGCATGACCTTGCCCAGCTCGAAGGGGGCGACGTACGACTCGGCCGCCGACATCCGGCCGCGCATGTACGGGTCCACGGAGAGGAACTTGTTCCGTACCAGTACCTGGCCCTCGCCCGGGGTCGGGACCGGGGTCTCGACGAGCGCGAAGTCCTCCGGCTTCGGCCAGCCGACGGGACGGCTGAGCAGGTGCCACTCGCGGTTGATCATGACAGCGCCTTTCCTGATTACTTCAGTACCTGAAACAACCATGCGCTTCAATATTTCAGGATGTCAAGTAAGCGGGTATTCTGGGGGGTATGGCCACACCACCGAAGACCCACCGCCCCGACGCCCTGACGATGGAGGTCGTCGAACTCATCGGGGACGTCGTGGCCCGCTTCTACGCGGACTACGAGGAAGCGGCGGGCGAGCACGCACTGACCGGACCGCAGGCCCGGCTCCTCAGTCTGCTGTCGGTGGAGCCGCTGCCGATGCGGAAGCTGGCGCAGAAGCTGAAGTGCGAGCCGTCGAACGTCACGGGCATAGTGGACCGCCTGGAGTCCCGCGGCCTGGTGGAGCGCCGCCCCGACCCGGCCGACCGCCGGGTGAAAGTGGCCGTCGCCACCGAGGACGGTCTGCGCGTCGCCCGTGACCTGCGAGAAGGCCTCCATTTCGCCCGTGAGCCCCTCGCCGGCCTCTCCGCGGACGAACGCCGCTCCCTGCGCGATCTGCTGCGCCGCATGCTGGCCGGCTGAGAGTCGGTAGAGTTCCCGCCATGCGCGATCTTGGGGCGGGATTCGGATATCTGCTGAAGGGGCAGCGCTGGATGGCCCGGCACGGCCGCCAGTACGGCTTCGGGCTGTTGCCCGGAGTGATCACCCTGGTCCTCTACGCGGTCGCGCTGGTCGCCCTCGCCGTGTGGGGCGAGGACGCGGTGATCTGGGCGACCCCGTTCGCGGACGACTGGTCCAGCCCCTGGCAGGGCCTGTTCCGCGGCTTTGTGACGGCCGTCCTGTTCGCCCTCGGCCTGCTCCTGGCCGTGCTGACGTTCACCGCGGTCACCCTGCTGGTCGGCCAGCCCTTCTACGAGAACCTGTCGGAGCGGGTCGACGCCGACGTCTCGCCCGACGGCACCGCCCCGCGGTCGGACCTGCCGCTCTGGCGCGAACTGTGGATCTCCGCCCGCGACAGCCTGCGGGTCCTGGTGCGGGCCGCACTGTGGGGGGTGCTGCTCTTCGCCCTCGGCTTCCTGCCGTTCGTCGGGCAGACCGTCGTCCCCGTGCTGGGCTTCCTCGTCACCGGTTTCTTCCTCACCGAGGAACTGGCCGCCGTGGCCCTCCAGCGCCGGGGCGTCGAACTGCGCGCCCGGCTCGCCCTGCTCCGCTCCCGCAAGACCCTGGTCTGGGGCTTCGGCACGCCCCTCGGCCTGGCCTTCCTGGTCCCGTTCGTCGCGGTGTTCCTGATGCCGGGCGCGGTCGCGGGGGCCACCCTGCTCGCCCGTGACCTGCTGGGCGAGGAGAACGCCGACGACGGCTCCGCTCCCGACGGGGAGCCCGACATGGAGGACGTCACCCCATGACCCAGATACTCGCCGTCGCCGTCATCACGGTCCTCGCCGTCATCGCACCCGGCGCCGACTTCGCGATGATCGTCCGCAACAGCTATCTGTACGGCCGCCGCACCGGCCTGCTCGCCGCCGCCGGCGTCGCCGCCGGCGTCCTGGTCCACGTCACCTACACCCTGCTCGGCGTCGGCCTGCTGATCGCCTCCTCCACCGCCCTGTTCACGGTGATCAAGCTGATCGGCGCGGCCTACCTGATCTACGTCGGCATCCGCACCTACCGCACCCGCGGTGAGCTGAAGATCGACCTGGACGACCGGCGCGAGCTGACCCCGTTCGCGGCGCTGCGCACCGGCTTCCTCACCAACGTGCTCAACCCGAAGACGACCCTCTTCGTCGTCTCCACCTTCGCCCAGGTCGTCAGCCCGGAGACCCCGCTGTACCAGCAGGCGGGTTACGGCCTGTTCATGTCGCTCGCCCACCTGCTGTGGTTCGGCGTGGTCGCCGCGTTCTTCTCGCAGGCCCGGATGCGGGCGCTGATGCTGCGCGGCCAGAAGATCCTCAACAAGGTCATCGGCTCGGTCCTGGCCGGACTCGGCATCAGCCTCGCGCTCGCGCCGTCGCACTGAGCGGCACGCCCCGGGCTCAGCGCGGGATCCGCCGCGCCGCCTCCCGGAGCGCCGCCACGAACGCCCGTGCCGCCGCCGTCAGGGACCGCCCCCGCACCGTCGCCGCGTACACGGCCCGCGGCGGGGCGTCCTCGGCGTGCACCGGCAGCAGGGCGACGTCCGGGCGCACGGACGCGGCGGCCAGCGCCGGGACCAGCGTCACGCCCAGCCCCGCGGCGACGTAGCCCTGTTTGGCGGTCCACTCGGCGACGACGTGGGCGACGCGCGGCCGGAAACCCTGCCGTACGGCCGCGTCGAGGAGGGTGCCCTCGGGCCGGGCGCTGCCGGCGATCCAGTCGGCGTCGGCGAGCCGGGCCAGCCGCACCGGCTCGTCGGCCGTGGCGAGGGGATGGCCGGCGGGGACGGCGACGTACAGGGTCTCGTCGAGGAGGTGGTGCAGCGCGTACGCCTCCAGCGGGGTGCGGCCCGTCGTCGAGACCACCGCGACGTCGAGCCGGCCCGCCGTCAGACGCTCCAGCAGGGCGGGGGAGAGACCCTCCTCGCGGGTGACGCGCACCCGGGGGTGCCGGGCCCGGAAGGCGGCCAGCGCGTGCGGGACGAGCGCCGCGTCGGCGGTGGCGAACGCGCCGAACCGCAGCCGCCCGCCCGCTGCCGTACGCAACGCGGCCAGCTCGCGCGCCGCTCCCCGCAGCGACTCGGACACGGCTTCGGCGTACGGGACCAGGGTCCGGCCGGCCTCGGTGAGCCGCACCCCCCGCGGCAGCCGGTCGAAGAGCGGACCGCCGCCGAGGGCGGACTCCAGGGAGGAGATCTGCCGCGACACCGCGGACTGGGTCCAGCCCAGCGTCCGCGCGGCCACGGTGAACGAACCGTGCCGGGCGACCTCCAGGAACACCCGCAGCCAGACGGTGGACAGCTCGGGGGGCTCGGGCTCGGCATGCGAAGTCGGCATGGCAGCGATGCTAGACATTCGCTTGTCGCATGGTGTGGCCGGTCCTAGCGTCAACGGCATGGAGAAGAGAGAGCAGACGAGGAAGCCGGAGAAGCCGGAGCGGCCGGAGAAGATCGCCTTTCTGGGTCTCGGCCACATGGGTGCGCCGATGGCCCGTCGGCTGCTCACGGCCGGTCACCCGCTCACTGTCTGGAACCGCAGCCCGGCGCGGGCGGCGCGGCTCCTCGCCGACGGGGCCGCGCTCGCCGGGTCGCCGGCCGAGGCCGTGCGGGACGCCGATGTCGTGATCACCATGCTCGCCGGACCGGACGCGCTCACCGCCGTCGCGGACGCCGTCGCACCGGAGCTGCGGCCGGGCACGACCTGGATCGAGATGTCCACGGTCGGACCGGACGCCGTACGGGAGCTCGCCGCACGCCTGAAGGACGGCGTGAACCTGGTCGACGCACCGGTCGCGGGCAGCACGGACCGGGCCGCCGAGGGCACCCTCGGCATCCTGGCGGGCGGCGACACCACCGCCGTCGAGCACGTCCTCGCACACCTCGGCACGGTCACCCGCACCGGCCCGCCCGGCTCGGGCGCGGCGCTCAAACTCGTCGTCAACACGGCGGTGATCGGCGGCGTCGGCCTCGTCGCCGAGGCGCTGCGGCTCGCCGCCGCGCTGGGCCTGGACGGGGACACCGCCCGCGACGCCCTGAGGGCGGGCCCCCTCGGCGGTGCGGTGGAGCGGGCCTTCGCCGACGGGGTGCTGTTCACCACCGACCTGGCCGTCAAGGACCTCCGGATCGCCACCCGCGCCACCGAACTGCCGGTCACCGCAGCGGTGCTGGAGCGCCTGAGCCGGGCCGCCGAGGACGATCCGGCCCTCTCCCGCGCCGACCTCTCCCGCACCGCCACCCACCTCACCCGCACCGTCTGAAGGAGTCCCCCGTGCAGGTCACCCTGGACAGCCCTGCCGGCGCCCCCGGGCCCGCCAACGCCTACTACTCCCAGGTCGCCCGCGTCGAACACACCGACGGAGGCGCCCTGTTGTTCCTCTCGGGCCAGATCGCCGAGGGCGCCACGCTGGCGGAGCAGACACGCGGTGTCTTCGAGACGATCGCCGCGCTGCTCAAGGCGCACGGCGCGACACTCGCGGACGTCATCAACATCCGCACGTACCTGACCGACATCACCGAGCTCGACGCATACGGCGCCGTACGACGCGAGTTCCTCACGGGACCCCCGCCGACGAGCATGACCTTCGAGGTGCCGCGACTTTTCCGCCCTGAGGCGCGGGTGGAGATCGAGGTGGTGGCAGCGGTCCGGGGCGGCAACTGACGGTTGTGCGGGTGCGGGTGCGGTGGTGGGCCGGTCGCGCGGCTCCCCGTACCCCTTCGGGAGCGCCGCGGACGCCCTCAGGCCACCGGCTCGCCCAGCAGTCGCAGGAAGTCACGGAACGCGCCCGGCATGTCCACCGACTCGGGGTCCAGGAGCCACTGGTACTGCAGCCCGTCCATCACGGCCACCAGCAGCGGAGCTGTCCGTTCCGGCGTGAGACCGTTCGGCAGGCTGTCGCCGTACTCGGCCCGCAACACCGCCGCCATGGACTCCCGCACCCGCGCGTACCGCTCGGTGAAATACCCCCGCGCCGGATGGTCCTCCGTGACGCTCTCGCCGAGCAGCGCCGAGAAGGTCTGGATGATCGCCGGCCGCATCGCGTTGTACTCCACCAGCGAGGCCAGCAGATCCACCCGCCACTGGGTGTCCGGCACCGCGTCCCACCGGTCCCGCTCCTGCAGCACGGCCACCAGCAGGGCGTCCTTGGTCGGGAAGTAGTGCAGGAGCCCCTGCTGGGTGAGACCGACGCGCTCGGCGACCGCGGCCAGGCTCGCGCCCCGGTAGCCGCGCTCGGCGATCACCTCCAACGCCGCCCCCACGATCTCGGCGCGCCGCTCCTCGCCCCTGACCCTCGCCTTCATGACGCTCACCGTACGGCATCCCCCTCCGCACAATGTGACGGCACGGTAACGAAACCTACCTCACTACAGGCGGCGGATGCACGATGGAGGCCCTGCACGGACGTCAACGAGGAGGCACCGCGATGGCGGGATCCCAGCCCACCCCGGCCGACACGGCCCGCGAGGCGGTCGTCGAGGCCGCGCTCGGCAAGCTCGGACTCGACGCCAAGGCACGGCTGCTGGCCGGCCAGGACATGTGGACCCTGCCCGCGCTGCCGGAGATCGGACTGGAGTCCCTGGTGATGTCCGACGGCCCGATCGGTGTGCGCGGCGTGCGCTGGACCGCCGACGACCCCTCCGTCGCCCTGCCCTCCCCGACCGCGCTCGCCGCCACCTGGGACCGCGAACTCGCCCGCCGCGCAGGGGTGCTGCTCGCCCAGGAGGCCCGCCGCAAGGGCGTCCACGTCCTGCTCGCGCCCACCGTCAACCTGCACCGCTCCCCGCTCGGCGGCCGGCACTTCGAGTGCTACAGCGAGGACCCGTATCTCACCGGCGTGATCGGCAGCGGCTATGTCACCGGCGTCCAGTCCGGCGGAGTCGGCACCACCGTCAAGCACTTCGTCGCCAACGACGCCGAGACCGACCGCTTCACCGTGAACAACGTCGTCCCCGAACGCGCCCTGCGCGAGCTGTACCTCGCCCCGTTCGAGGCCATCGTCGAGAACGCCCGTCCGTGGGGCGTCATGACCGCCTACAACTCGGTCAACGGCACGACGATGACCGAGCACCGTCACCTGGTCGACGAGGTCCTGCGCGGTGAATGGGGCTTCGACGGCTTCAACGTGTCCGACTGGATGGCCGCACGGGACACCGTCGGCGCCATCGAGGGCGGCTTGGACGTGGCCATGCCCGGACCGCGGACCGTCTACGGCGAAGCCCTCGCCCGAGCCGTCCGGGACGGGAGGGTCGCCGAGGCCACCGTCGACGCGGCCGTACGCCGCGTCCTGCGGCTCGCCGCCCGCGTCGGGATCCTCGACGGTGCCGAACCCGTCGTGACCGAACCGCCCGCGCCCGTCGACGGCGAGGCCCTCGCCCGTGAGATCGCCCGCCGCTCCTTCGTCCTCGTCCGCAACGAGAACGCCGCCCTGCCCCTGAAACCGAACGGCACGGTGGCCCTGATCGGTGCCGCCGCCCGCGACGCCCGCGTCCTCGGCGGCGGTTCGGCCACCGTCTTCCCGGCCCGGATCGTCTCCCCGCTCGACGGCCTCACCGCCGCACTCCCCGAGGGCACCCTCACCTACGCCGTCGGCGCCGACCCGGCCACCGAACTCGCCGTCGCCGACCAGGGGTTCCGCCTCGGCGCCGGCTGCCGCGACCTCGACGGCCGGGTCATCGGCACCCGCTCCGCCCCGAACGGCCAGATCCAGTGGATGGGGTCCGACCTCCCCGACGGCGTCACCCACGGCACCCTGCACACCGTCGAGCTGACCGGCACCTTCACCCCGCGCGTGACCGGCCCGCACACCTTCGGCATCAAGGGCACGGGCCCCTTCACGCTCACCGTCGACGGGACGACGTACTACGACGACGTCCAACGCCCCGACAAGGACGACCCCTTCGAGGCCTTCTTCGGCGCCCCCGTGCCCCGCGCCCGCGTCGAACTCACCGCGGGAGAGCCGGTCGACGTCTGCCTCACCCACGTCGTCCGGTTCCCCGAGGACCTCCCCGTGAAGGGCGTCGCCTTCGCGCTCGCCCACTCCGAGCCCCGGCGCGACCCCGGCGAACTGATCACCGAGGCCGTCGAGGCGGCCCGGAACGCCGACACGGCCGTCGTCATGGTCGCCACCACCGACCAGGTCGAGTCCGAGGGCTTCGACCGCACGGACCTGAGGCTCCCCGGCCACCAGGACGACCTGGTCCGCGCGGTCGCCGCCGCCAACCCGAACACGGTCGTCGTCGTCAACTCCGGCTCCCCGGTCGAACTGCCCTGGCGCGACGAGGCCGCCGCCGTCCTGCTCAGCTGGTTCCCCGGCCAGGAGGGCGGCGCCGCCCTCGCCGACGTCCTCACCGGCACCCACGAGCCCGGCGGCCGGCTCCCCACCACCTGGGGCTCCCTCGCCGACGCCCCGGTCACCCGGGTCGTCCCCACGGACGGCGAACTCCCCTACGCCGAGGGGGTCTTCATCGGCTACCGCGCCTGGGAGAAGTCCGGCCGCACCCCGGCCTACCCGTTCGGCCACGGCCTCGGCTACACCGACTGGACCTACGAGTCCCTGCACGTCGACGGCACCACCGCGCGCATCGTGCTGCGCAACACGGGGGAGCGCCCCGGCCGGGAGGTCGTCCAGCTCTACGTCTCCCCGGCCGGGCCCGGCCCCGAGCGCCCGGCCCGGCGACTGGCCGGCTTCGCCTGTGCCGAGGCAGGTCCCGGCGAGAGCGTCGAGGTGACCGTCACCGTGCCGCGCCGCGCCTTCGAGGTCTGGGACGAGGAGGCGAAGGCGTGGGCGGTTGTGAAGGGGTTGTACGAGATCGCCGTCGGACGCTCGATCGCGGACCGCAGGCTCGCCGCACCGATTAACGTCTGATCCGGGACAAGTCCCCCACGAACAGCCCCGGTCCGGGACCTGACCCCTGGACCGGGGCTCGTCGCCTCCGGGTACGGATAGACTCCCGGCCCGCGAACACCGGAAGACACCGGGCACGGGGGAGAGACATCGTGTATCCAGGCCAGCAGCCGGGGCCGTACGGCCAGCAGCAGCCGACGGGCCCGTACGGGCAGCAGCCGCAGTACCAACAGCCGTATCCGCAGCAGCCCTACGCACCCCAGCAGCCGTATCCGCCCCAGGGGTACCCGCAGCAGCAGCCGTATCCGCCCCAGGGGTACCCACAGCAGCCGTACCCGCCTCAACAGCCGTACCCGCCGCAGCAGTCCCCCCAACCGCCCGCCCAGCACGTCGGCGAGGGCCGGATGCGGCTGGACCCGAACCTCACGCCCGCCCAGCGTGATCTGGCACTGAAGATCCAGGACACGTCCAAGCCGATGGCGTACGGCATGGTCCTCGGCATCCCGCTCACCTTCGGCGGGGTCCACTACGGCATCACGCAGCAGCCCCTCGGCTTCGTCGCGGCGCTCGCCGGACTGGGCCTGCTGGCCTTCGGTGTCTTCTCGCTGCTGCGGATGCGGGCCCTCAAGCGGCAGCTGCGGCTCATCTCGGCGGACGCCTGGCGCTCCCCGGCCGCGCATCTGCCCGGTGCCCGCAAGGCCGCCACACAGGCCGCCTATCTCAACGGCCTGCTGGTCCTGCTGTCCCTCGCCGCGACCGGCTGGCTCCTCTACAAGGGCATGAGCTGGGGCGCGTACGGCAACTCCCTCGGCTTCGGCGCGCTGTCGCTCGGCGCGGCCCTGCCGCTGGGCATGGCGCTGTCCGCCGCGACCACCATCCCGCAGCTGCTCCAGGTGATCCCGGCCGGGGCGAAGGTGGGGCGGAGCCTGTACTCGATCCTCTTCGTGCTGGCCACGACGGTGACGGGGGAGGGGATCAAGGGCCTGGACGTCCGCGGGATCGCCATCGGCGGCTCCGCGCTGCTGATCTGCGGCGGCGCGATGTCCATGCTGGGCAAGGCGGCCAGGCGGATGCGGGGCGAGACCCCCTAGCGGACCCCGAACCCGTACACCGTCTCGGAGCGGAAGACCTCGCCCGGCCGCAGCACCGTGCTCGGAAATCCGGGCCGGTTCGGGGAGTCCGGGAAGTGCTGGGTCTCCAGAGCGATTCCCGCGCCCGGTGCGAAGGGCTCGGCCAGGTGGTCGGCGGTGTAGAGCTGGAGGCCCGGTTCGGTCGTGGCGACGGTCAGGGTGCGGCCGGAGGCGGGGGCGTACAGTTCGGCGACCTCCTCCGGGGTGCCGGTCACCCCCTTGTCCAGGGCGAAGTTGTGGTCGTAGCCCGAGCCGACCTCGCGGGCGCCGCGGAAGTCGAAGCGGGAGCCCGTCACGTCCGCCAGGGCGCCCGTGGGGATCAGGTCCGCGTCGACGGGGGTGAAACGGGAGGCGGCGAGCCGCAGTTCGTGTCCGCCCGCGTGGCCCGAGCCCGCCAGGTTGAAGTAGCTGTGGTTGGTGAGGTTGAGGACGGTCGGGGCGTCGGTGACCGCCTCGTAGGCGATCCGGAGCGCGCCGGAGGCGTCCAGCGAGTACGTCGCCGACACCTCGACCCGGCCCGGGAAGCCCTCCTCCCCGTGCGGGCTCACCCGGTGCAGCCGCACCCCGTGCGCCGGGTCGCCGACGGGTTCGGCGTCCCACACGCGCTTGTCGAAGCCGCGCGTGCCGCCGTGCAGGGAGTTCGGGCCGTCGTTCGGCTCCAGGGTGTGCACGGCGCCGTCCAGGGTGAAGCGGGCGTGCGCGATCCGGTTGGCGTACCGGCCGACCAGAGCGCCGAGGTACGGCTCCGGGTGCGCGAGATAGCCGTCCAGGCCGGCGAACCCCAGCACCACGTCCGCCGTCCGGCCCTGCCGGTCCGGCACCCGCACCGACCGCACGATCCCGCCGTACGTCAGGACCTCCACCCGTGTCCCGGCGCGCTCCAGCGCCCAGCGGTGGACCTCCGTGCCGTCGGAAAGTGTGCCGAAAAGTTCGCTCATGTGGAAACCCTAGGTGATCGGGTTCCTAGTCGACCGGACGCACCGACTTGATCGTCCGGTACGCGATCGCCGCGAGCCGGGCCTGGCCGGCCCTGCTGGGGTGGAACCAGTCCCAGTGACTGAGCTGGTCGGTGCCGAAGCGGTAGTCGTAGACCGCGTTGTTGTCGAAACGGCAGCGGCGGTCCTTGGCGCAGACCTCCCTCAGCACCTTGTTGTACTCCACCACCCGCCGCTGCACCTGGTCCCGGCGCAGTGTGGCCGCGCTGGTCAGGTCGTCCGCGTCGGACAGCATCGACGGGCAGATACCGAGCTTCCACACCTGCTTGCCCAGCGGATCGGCCCGGCCCTCGGACCACAGCCGCTTCAGGTTCGGCACGCTCGCCACGTAGACCTGCGTCTTCGGCCGGGCGGCCCGCAGGGTGTGCAGCGCCTCCTCGAAGTCCGCGCGGAAGTCGGCCACCGAGGTCATCGCCCGCGCCGAGGACCGGCACGCGTCGTTCGCGCCCACCATCACCGTCACCAGCTCCGGGCCGCGGGCCGCCGCCTGGGCCATCTGTTCCGGCAGGTCCGCCATACGGGCGCCGGTCTGGGCGTAGTTCCAGCTGCGCTCCGCCGCGCCCGTGACCCCGAGCAGGCGCACCGCGAGGCTGTCGACCTTCGCGTCGCTGCCGGTCGCCCACGACACCTCGGGGCAGTCCGACAGCACCGTGCACGCGTCGAAGCCGCGCGTGATGGAGTCGCCGACCGCGGCGATCGAGTCCGGGCTGCGGTTCCACACCGGCGCGGGCCTGGCGGCGCGCGCCTTGGTGCCCTCGGGCGCGGGCGAACTGCCGCCCCCGGCGTCGCATCCGGCGGCGCCCAGCACGGCCGCCGCCACGACCGCGGCAGCGGCCCGCCCACGGCTGCTTCGCTTCCGCATCCCCTGGTGATCCCCTCGTCGTCGAATCCGGTGCTTCCGGTGCTTCTTTCCATAACAACGTGTGAGGGTTCCCGACCTGGCACCTTGGAACGGACCACCCCCGTACAAGCGTCCCCCTGGGTGAATGGCGGAGGTTTCCTGGCACCGGGACCGACGGTACGTCACACTCCTTGCACCGCCGCAGGGTAGCCTCGCCATCAACGCGGCCGTCGTGCCACTGCCGCCAGCCAGTCCGCAAGATGTCCCGCTCTGCCCGGAGGTTCCGGTGACGACACGTGGAGTTCTGTACGTGCACTCCGCGCCGCGCGCGCTGTGCCCGCACGTCGAGTGGGCCATCGCCGGGGTGCTCGGCACGCGCGTCAACCTCGACTGGATCCGGCAGCCCGCGGCCCCCGGCACCTGGCGCTCGGAGTTCTCCTGGCAGGGCGAGGCGGGCACGGCCTCCAAGCTGGCCTCGGCACTGCGCGGCTGGCACCTGCTCCGCTTCGAGGTCACCGCGGAGCCCTGTCCGACCGCCGAGGGCGAGCGCTACAGCTGCACTCCCGACCTCGGCATCTTCCACGCCGTCACCGGCATCCACGGTGACATCCTCATCCCCGAGGACCGCCTGCGCGCGGCGCTGACGCGGTCCCAGCGCGGAGAGACGGACCTGGAGGCGGAGATCGCCAAGCTCCTCGGAAAGCCCTGGGACGACGAACTGGAGCCCTTCAGGTACGCCGGCGAAGGCGCCCCGGTCCGCTGGCTGCACCAGGTGGTGTGAGGTCCTTCACCCGCGCATGAGAAAGGGCCCCTGCCGAGCGGCAGGGGCCCTTTCTCACGTTCTCAGACGGTCCTGAACGCCAGGACCACGTTGTGGCCGCCGAAGCCGAACGAGTCGTTCAGCGCGGCGATACGGCCCTCGACCGGAAGCTTGCGGGCCTCCCCGCGGACGACGTCCGCGTTGGCCTCCGCCTCGGGGTCGATGTTCTCGACGTTGATCGTCGGCGGCGCCACCCGGTGGTACAGCGCGAGCACGGTCGCGACCGACTCCACGCCTCCCGCGCCACCGAGCAGATGACCGGTCATCGACTTGGTCGCGGACACCGCGAAGTGGTCGGTGTCGTCACCGAACACCTTCCGCAGCGCCTTCAGCTCGGCGATGTCACCGGCCGGCGTCGAGGTGGCGTGCGCGTTGACGTGCACGATCTCGGCCGGGTCCAGGTCGGTGTTGTCCAGCAGGTTCTGCAGTGCGTGCGAGATGCCGCGGCCCTCGGGCTCCGGCTGCACGATGTCGTGGCTGTCGGCGGAGATGCCCTGCCCGACGGCCTCCGCGTAGACACGCGCCCCGCGCTTCGCGGCGTGCTCGGCGGACTCCAGGACGATCACGCCGGCGCCCTCGCCGAGGACGAAGCCGTCGCGGTCGACGTCGTAGGGACGCGAGGCACCCTGCGGGTCCTCGTTGTTCTTGGACATCGCCATCATGTTGCCGAACGCGGCGATCGGCAGCGGGTGGATGGCCGCCTCCGTACCGCCGGCGACGACGACGTCGGCGCGGCCGGTGCGGATCATCTCGATGGCGTAGCCGATGGCCTCGGCGCCCGAGGCGCACGCGGAGACCGGCGTGTGCACGCCCGCACGGGCGCCCACGAGCAGGCCCACGTTGGCCGAGGGGCTGTTCGGCATCAGCATGGGGACGGTGTGCGGGGAGACGCGGCGGACGCCCTTCTCCTTGAGCACGTCGTACTGGTCGAGCAGCGTGGTCACGCCGCCGATGCCGGAGGCGATGACCGCGCCCAGCCGGTCGGGGTCGATGGTGCCGTCCTCGCCGGCCTTGCCGGTGAAGCCGGCGTCCTTCCAGGCCTCCTGAGCCGCGATCAGCGCGAACTGCGCCGAGCGGTCCAGCTTGCGGGCCTGCGGCCGCGGGATGACCTCGGTGGGCTCCACGGCGACCGGAGCCGCGATCTTGACGGCCTGCTCGGCCGCCCAGTCCTGCTCCAGGGGCTTGATGCCGGACTTGCCGGCGACCAGACCCTCCCAGGTCGAGGCTGCGTCGCCACCCAGCGGTGTGGTTGCGCCGATACCGGTGACGACCACGGTGCGATTGGTCGGGCTCACGGGAATTCTTTCTCCAACAGATGCGGGATTCTACGGCGCCACCGCCGGGTGGCGGGGCCTTGCAGCCTTCAGGACCGAGGGGTGGCTCAGGCCTGGTGCTTGAGGATGTAGTCGGTCGCGTCGCCGACGGTCTTGAGGTTCTTGACGTCCTCGTCCGGGATCTTCACGTCGAAGCGCTCCTCGGCGGCGACGACGACCTCGACCATGGACAGCGAGTCGACGTCCAGGTCGTCGGTGAAGGACTTGTCCAACTGGACGTCCTCAACCGGGATGCCAGCGATCTCGTTCACGATGTCGGCGAGACCCTTGACGATCTCTTCCTGAGTGGCGGCCATGTCAGGCGCTCCTTCTTCGATGTTCCAGACGGTTTGTGGCAGTTGTCCCCCTGCCGGACGCACGATCCGGCACGGAGTGCCTAGGGGAGGGTAACGACCGTGGCGGCGTAGACGAGACCCGCCCCGAATCCGATGACGAGCGCGGTGTCGCCGCTCTTCGCCTCCCCGGTCGCCAGAAGCCGCTCCATCGCGAGCGGAATCGAGGCGGCCGAGGTGTTGCCGGTGGTGCGGATGTCCCGGGCGACCGTGACATGCTCCGGCAGTTTGAGGGTCTTCACCATCGAGTCGATGATCCGCACGTTGGCCTGGTGCGGGATGAAGACGTCCAGCTCTTCCGGGCTGATCCCGGCCGCGTCCAGCGCCTGCTGGGCGACCTTCGCCATCTCGTACACGGCCCAGCGGAACACCGCCTGGCCCTCCTGCGTGATGGCGGGGAACTTGATGTTGCCCTTGGTGTCGAGGGGCAGCGCGGAGACGTCACCGATGGCGAACCGGTCCCAGGGGACGGTCTGCTTGATGGTCTCGGCCTTGTCGCCCTCGGAGCCCCACACGGTGGGGCCGATCGCCGGCTCCTGCGAGGGACCGACGACGACCGCGCCGGCACCGTCGCCGAACAGGAAGGCCGTCGCGCGGTCCTCCAGGTCGGTCAGGTCGCTGAGCCGCTCCACGCCGATGACGAGCACGTGGTCGGCGGAACCTTCCACCACCATGCCCTTGGCGAGGGTCAGGCCGTAGCCGAAGCCCGCGCAGCCGGCCGAGATGTCGAAGGCGGCGGCCTTGTCGGTGCCCAGCTTGTCGGCGATCTCGGTGGCGACGGCCGGCGTCTGGCTGAAGTGCGAGACGGTGGAGACGACCACGGCACCGATCTGCTCCGCGTCGATGCCGGCGTCCGCGATCGCCTTGCCGGAGGCCTCGATCGCCATCGCGGCCACGGTCTCCTCGGGACCGGCCCAGTGCCGGGTCTCGATGCCGGAGCGCGAGCGGATCCACTCGTCGGACGAGTCGATCTTCTCGAGGATCACCTCGTTGGGCACCACCCGGGTCGGCCGGTAGCCGCCGACACCGAGGATGCGCGCATACGGGGCGCCCTTGCTGGGCTTGATCTTCGCCATGTACGGGCTCCTTAGGCGCCGGCGTGCTCGGAGACGAGCGCGCGGGCGGCGTCGAGATCGTCGGGGGTCTTCAGGGCCAGCGTGGTGACGCCGGGCAGCGCCCGCTTGGCCAGGCCGGTCAGGGTGCCGCCCGGGCACACCTCGATGAGCGCGGTGACACCCAGCTCCTTGAAGGTCTCCATGCACAGGTCCCAGCGCACGGGGTTGGCGACCTGGCCGACCAGCCGGTCCAGCACCTCGGCGCCGGTGGCGACGGTCCGTCCGTCCTTGTTGGAGACGTAGGGCACCTTGGGGTCGGCGGGCTTCAGCTCCGCGGCGGCCTTGGCCAGCGTCTCGACGGCGGGGGCCATGTGGCGGGTGTGGAAGGCGCCGGCGACCTTCAGCGCGACGACCTTGCGGACCCCCTCGGGCTTGTCCTCGTTCAGTGCGGCCAGCTGCTCCAGGGTGCCCGCGGCGACGATCTGGCCGGCGCCGTTGATGTTCGCCGGGGTCAGGCCCAGCTTCTCCAGGTGGGCCACGGACGTCTCGGGGTCACCGCCGAGCAGCGCCGACATGCCGGTCTCGGTGATCGCGGCGGCGTCGGCCATCGCCAGACCCCGCTTGCGGACCAGGCCGAGTGCCGCGGTGTCGTCCAGCACGCCCGCGAAGGCGGCGGCGGTGATCTCACCGACGCTGTGACCGGCGACGGCGTCCGGGGCGATCTCGGTGCCCGCCGCGTCAGCGGCAAGTGAGTAGGCACCGAGTGCCGCGGCGGACAGGATCCCGGCGGCGACCAGCAGCGGCTGGGCCACCGCGGTGTCACGGATGGCGTCGGCGTCGGCCTGGGTGCCGTAGTGGACCAGGTCCAGTCCGATGGCGTCCGACCACGCGGCGACACGGTCCGCGGCGCCGGGGAGGTCGAGCCAGGGGGTCAGGAAGCCGGGCGTCTGGGCGCCCTGGCCGGGAGCGACGAGTACGAGCACTCTCACACTCTCTCTTGGGGACGGCCACGGCCGCCCGTGGGGACAGGGACGAAGAACACGAAGGGCTTTTGTGGGCCCCCGACAAAACCCTATGACTGGGTCTCGCCGTCGGCCAGACGCCCGAGGATCAGCGCGATCCGCAGTGTGAAGGCGGATCGTACATCCGAAGGCGACCAACCGGTGACGTCTGTCACACGTCGGAGCCGGTAGCGCACGGTGTTCGGGTGAACGAAAAGCATCCGGGCCGCGCCTTCGAGGCTGCTCGCCTGCTCCAGATAGACACTCAGTGTTTCCAGCAGTGCCGAGCCCGCTTCCTCCAGTGGTCTGTAGATCTCCTCCACCAGCTGCTCGCGGGCGCTCGGATCACCCGCGATCGCGCGCTCCGGCAGCAGATCGTCCGCCAGCACCGGCCGCGGCGCGTCCTGCCAGGCGGAACAGGCCTTCAGGCCCGCGGCGGCGGCCTGCGCGGACCGCGTGCCGGCCAGCAGATCGGGTACGACGGGCCCCGCGACCACCGGTCCGGCGGCGAACGGACCGATCAGTGACTTGGCCACGGCGAGCGGGTTGTTGCTCCCCCCGGCGATGACGACGAGGCGATCCCCGAGGACCCCGGTGAGCACCTGGAGCTTGGCGTGCCGGGCGGCCCGCCGGATGGCCTCGACGGTCAGCTCGCTGTCCCCGTCGGGCGCGGTCCCGAGCACGACGCACACATGCTCCGGCGAGTTCCACCCGAGCGCGGCGGCCCGGCTGACGGCGCCCTCGTCCGCCTCCCCGCTCAGCACCGCGTTGACGACCAGCGACTCCAGCCGCGCGTCCCAGGCACCGCGTGCCTCGGCGGCCTGGGCGTAGACCTGCGCGGTGGCGAAGGCGATCTCCCGCGCATAGACGAGCAGGGCCTCGCGCAGCACGCTCTCGTCCCCCGGAGCCGCCACCTCGTCGATGGCGCTCTCCATGACCTCGATGGTGGTCCGCACCATCTCCACGGTCTGGCGCAGTGTGATGGCCCGGGTCAGCTCGCGCGGGGCGGTGCCGAAGACATCGGTGGAGATCGCCTGCGGGGCGTCCGGGTGCCGGAACCACTCGGTGAAGGCCGCGATGCCCGCCTGGGCGACCAGCCCGATCCAGGAACGGTTCTCCGGGGGCATGGCCCGGTACCACGGCAGGGTCTCGTCCATCCGCGCGATGGCCTGCGCGGCGAGGGACCCGGAGGACTTCTCCAGCCGCTTGAGGGTGGCGGCGTGCGGGTGGATGTCGCGTACGTGGTGATCGCTGCGGTGGGATTCGGGTTCGGGCACGGGACAAGACTGCCTTATCCGGACGCGGACGTGTTCCGCCGGGTCAGGGGTGAGAGACGTGCGCGGTTCCGGGCGGGTCTACCGTGGTGCGCGTGATGGACGTACGGCGCGCCGGTGAGCGCTACCGCGGTGGGGAGGCGGCGGCCGGCGTCGAGTCGTGGCACGCCTTCTCCTTCGGACCGCACTACGACCCCGACAACCTGCGCTTCGGTGCGCTGATCGCCTGCAACGAGGAGCGCCTCGCACCCGGCGCCGGTTTCGATGAGCACCCGCACAGCCACACCGAGATCGTCACGTGGGTCGTCGAGGGCGAGCTGACCCACCGGGACTCCACCGGTCACGAGACGAAGGTCCGCCCCGGTGACGTCCAGCGGCTCAGCTCGGCGGCGGGTGTCCGGCACGTCGAGCGCAACGACGGAACGGCGCCCCTGACCTTCGTCCAGATGTGGCTGGCCCCGCTGGAGCCGGGCGGCGAGCCGTCGTACGAGATCGTCCCCGGCATCGCCGACTCCACCCCGTACGCCGTTCCCGAGGCCGGTGCCCTGCTCCACGTACGGCGGCTGACGGCGGGGGACCGGACGGCGATCCCGGACGCGCCGTACGTCCTCGTCCACCTGGTGCGCGGTGAGGTCACCTTGGCGGGGGAGACCCTGGGCGCCGGCGACTCGGCCCGGATCACCGACGCGGAGGGTCTGGAAGCACGATCCCTGACGGCGGCGGAACTGCTGGTCTGGGAGATGTCCGGGTGAGGGCTCAGTCGGCGCCGGGCTGCTCCGCGTTGCGCCAGAGCGTGATGTCGACCGTGATGTAGTCGCTGGGATCCTGCGCGGCGGAGGTGCCCCGGTAGGTGACCAGCGCGATGTGCCCGGACACGGTGTGCACGCAGATCTGCGAGCCCGCGCTGAGCCGGGAGAGGTGGATGTCCCGGGCGTAGCGGGCCACGCTCCGGCAGGTCGCCAGCGATCCGTGCTCGGCGTTGTTGAGGAGGACCACTTTCTGGCTGCTGCTGCCGACGACGGGTGTCTTGTCCTCGGAGTAGTACTGGTCCTCTCCGTAGTAGAAGTCGGTGCCCTCCACGTTGGCGGCGGAGACCCCGTCCTTGGTGTGCGGCTTTGGCGGCGAGTCGGAGAACAACAGGTAGTAGTCGTGGGGGAGGGTGATGCCCTTGTAGGTGACCGGCCTGGGGTCGGGCACGGTCGCGGGGGCGCTGGAGCCGGAGTGCGAGCCCGGGGCGGCGTGCGCGCCGGAGCCCTTCGCGGAGGTGCTCGGGCCGCCCCCGTCGGGCCTGGCCAGGTACACCGCGCCGGCCACGCCGACGACCAGCGCCGCCGCGACGACCGAGGTGATCACGCCGGCCCGGTTCCGGCGGGCCGGCCGCGGCTGGGCCACGGGCCGGGCAGCTGCCGGGTGAGCCGCCGGTGGTGCGTACGGTGACGGCGGTGCGGGCGGTGGGGTGTGCGGCGCGGTCATGGTGTGCACGGCGTGCGGCGCCGGCTGGTCGAGCCGGGTCACGGGAGCGGTCGGCGGCGGCGCCGGTATGGAGGCGGTGGCCTGGGCCCCCGGCGCCGTGACCTGGGTTCCGGGCGCGGTCGCCGGGGGTGCCTGGGGTGGCACGTCGGGCATGGCGGGCGGCGCGGGGGGCACGGTCTGGGCCGGCGCGTCCGCCGCCAGTGCGGCGGACGCCGAGACACGCCGGGTGATCTGGGTGCCGATCGCCACGGGCAGCCACTCGCCGGACTGTCGCAGCCCGCCCGGTGACGCCTCCTGGCACAGTGCGATGACCTCCGCGGGGGAGGGACGGTCCGCCGGGTCCTTCGCCAGGCAGCGGGTGACGAACCCCAGAGTGTCCGGCAGGCCGGCGAGATCGGGCTCCTCGTGGACGATCCGGTACAGCACGGCGTGCGAGGGCCCGTCGCCGTACGCCCCGGAGCCGCGGGCCGCGAACGCGGCGACCTGGCCGAGCGCGAAGACGTCCGAGGCGGGCGTGATCTCGCGACCGGTGGCCTGCTCCGGCGACATGAACGCCGGAGTGCCGACGGAGACGCCGGTGCCGGTGAGGGCCGTGGCGTCGGTGGCGCGCGCGATGCCGAAGTCGATGACCCGCGGCCCGTCGCCGGCCAGCAGCACGTTGGACGGCTTGAGGTCGCGGTGCACGATGCCCGCGCCGTGGATGACCGTCAGCGCCTCCGCCACGCCCGCGAGCAGCAGCAGAAGTGTGGACACCGGGAGCGGCCCGTGCTCGGCGACGGCCGCCGCCAGCGAGGGCCCGGGGACGTAGGTGGTGGCCAGCCAGGGCCGGGCGCCTTCGGTGTCGTAGTCGATGACCGGCGCCGTGTACAGGCCCTGCACGCGCTGTGCGGCCTGGACCTCCTGCCGAAACCTGCGGCGGAACTCGGGATCCTCGCTCAGCTCCGGCCGGACGGTCTTGAGGGCGATCGGATGGCCGCCGGGCGTGTACGACAGGTACACCGTGCCCATGCCGCCCGAGCCGAGCCGCGCCGCCAGCCGGTAGCCCGCCACCGTCCGAGGGTCGTCGCTCTCCAACGGCCGGAACTGGTCGTCGCCTCGGATCCCGTCCATCGCTCTCCCCCGATGACCGTCACTGTGCTGTCGTGATGCACGGCGAGGCTACCGGACAGTGATCAACTGCCGCCGCGGGCCTCCCTCAGTACCGCGTCCGTGAGTGCCGGCCACACCTCGATCGCCCAGGGCCCGAACGCCCGGTCCGTCAGCGCGGCGCACGCCAGTCCCGCGTCCGGGTCGATCCACAGGAACGTGCCGGCCTGCCCGAAGTGCCCGAAGGTCCGCGGCGACGAGGAACTCCCCGTCCAGTGCGGCGACTTGCCGTCGCGGATCTCGAAGCCCAGCCCCCAGTCGTTCGGGTTCTGGTGCCCGTACCCCGGCAGCACCCCCTTCGTGCCCGGGTACTGCACGCTCATCGCCTCCGCGACCGTGCGCACGTCCAGCAGGCGCGGCGCCTGGACCTCAGCCGCGAAGCGCAGCAGGTCCTCGACCGTCGACACCCCGTCCTTCGCCGGGGAGCCCTCCAGCGAGGTCGACGTCATGCCCAGGGGCTCCAGCACCGCCTGCCGCAGGTACTCCGCGAACGGGATGTCCGTCGCCTTGGCGATGTGGTCGCCGAGCTGCTCGAACCCGGCGTTGGAGTAGAGGCGGCGCTCACCGGGAGGCGCCGTCACCCGGTGCTCGTCGAAGGCCAGCCCGGACGTGTGGGCGAGCAGATGCCGGACGGTCGCCCCGGGCGGCCCGGCGGGCTCGTCCAGTTCGATCGCGCCCTCCTCGTAGGCGACGAGCGCCGCGTAGGCCGCCAGCGGCTTGGTGACCGAGGCGAGCGGAAAGCGGTGCCCGACGGGGCCGTGCGTCCCGAGGACGGTCCCGTCGGCTCGTACGACGCCCGCCGCGGCGGTGGGGACGGGCCAGTTCTCGATCGACGCCAAGCTGTTCAACGACATGGTGCCGAGCCTATGCGGCTCACAGCAGCAGCCGCATCGACGGGTCCGGATCCCGTGTGAAGCCGAGCGAGGCGTACAGCGGCTCGGCTTGCGGGGAGGCGTTCAGCAGCACATGGCCCGCGCCCCGCTCCCGGAACCAGCCCAGCAGCTCCTCCATGCACACGCGCGCGTACCCGCGCCGCCGGGCGTCCGGGTCGGTGGCGACGCTGAAGACGTGGCCGACCCGCCCGTGCGGATTGCCGGCCTTCCCGATGCGGTACTCCAGCGTCCCGACCGCCAGCGCGGCCAGCGCCCCCGGCCGGTCCGGATGGTCCACGACGAAGGCCGCGAAGTCCCCGTCGGCCTCGGCGAGCCGCGCCCGCAGCGTCGGCAGCGACTCGGCGTGCCACTGCGTCGGCCCGGAACCGCCCCCGCTCCACAGCGAGTCGATCATGACCTGGCGCAGGCGCAGCACTTCGGTGGCATCCTCGGGCAGGGCCCGGCGTGCGAGACTCATGAACCGCACGCTAGCCAGGTGCCCCGGCCCGCGTCCTGCGGATTTCTTACCGGACCCGCTTGCTTGGAGTGCACTCCAAGGCCATAGCGTGGGGGTCATGACGGTGATGCAGACCACGCCAGCGGACACCGCACGCACGGCCCCCGCCGACATCTGCTCCGCCCCGCCCAGACGCCATCCACGCCCCGACGGCCAGGACCGCTACACGATCAGCGAGGTCGTCGCGTTCACCGGCCTGACCGCGCACACCCTGCGCTGGTACGAGCGGATCGGCCTGATGCCGCACGTCGACCGCTCGCACACCGGTCAGCGGCGCTACAGCAACCGGGACCTGGACTGGCTGGACTTCGTGACGAAGCTGCGGCTGACCGGCATGCCGGTGGCGGACATGGTCCAGTACGCGGAGCTGGTCCGGGAGGGCGAGAGCACCTACCGGGAACGGCAGGAACTGCTGGAGTCGACCCGCCGTGACGTCCTGGACAGGATCGCCGAACTGCGGGACACGCTCGCCGTGCTCGACCACAAGATCAGCTTCTACGCGAGGGAGGGGACCGCGCGATGACCCGCCCCGGCGACGCACCGCGACCCGGCAGGCGCTAGGCCCTGTCGTCAGACTCCCGTCTGCCCCGCGACGCCATGCACGCACTCTCGCCGCAGGGCCGCCCTCCGGGCGACGACGGGAGTCTGACGACAGGGCCTAGAGCTCGGCGAGCAACTCCGCCTTCTTGGAGGAGAACTCCTCATCGGTGACCAGCCCCGCCTGGTGCAACTCCCCGAGATGCCGGATCCGTTCGGCGATGTCCGCGGGGTCGCGCCGGGACGGGGCCGGCACCACCGGCACCGGCCCCCGGGTGCGTACGGCCGCCAGAACCGCCGCGGCGAACGGCAACGACTCGTGCACCGGCCCGTACCCGAGGCCGAACACCACCGCCGCCGGGTCCTGGTCGGGCTGCGCGGACGGGTCCGAGCCGTCACGCGGGACCAGCCGCAGATGCCCCTCGAACACCTCCGGCGACCGCCACTGCACCCCGCTCAGATCGGCGACCGCGAAGCTCTGGTCGCCGGCCTTCCACTTCGCCGACGAGGCCCCCGTCCACGACCAGCGGAACTGCACGGACGTCCCGTCGAAGGACGCCTTGCCGTCGTACGCCTTGAACTGCAGCGGTGCCTCGGGCGCGGCCACCAGATGGCGGTCGGCGGGCCCGGACTCGGTCAACAGCCCTTTCAGTTCGTCGGCGTAGTACTCGGCGAGTGCCTCCCGCTCGGCCGACAGCACCAGCCGGTACGGATCGGAGCCCTCCTTCAGCTGCCCGTCCGCCGCCTCCAGCAGCGGATCGGCGCCGGGCCGGGGCACCAGCCGCAGGACGACGGTGCCGCGCTTGCCCGGCGTGAGGGTCACGCCCTCGACCGCGGACAGCGGGACGCGCCGCTCCCCGAGCGCCTGCAACAGCTTCGGTGTCCGGATCCCCCGTTCGTAACGGATGAGCACGGAGTCGGACTCGAACTCCCAGACGGCATGAAAACCCGCCAGTACGTCACCCATGCGGCTCATCGTATGCGGCACGTGCTCCTCCGTCGCCACCTGCGCAGACCGCACTTCCTGCTGTTTCTACGCGCGTCCGGCCGTGGTAGTGCCGGGCGCACCGGCCTGGCACAGGTCGTTCTCGCGTGCGCACGTCACCGCGGCGTACGCCCCGACGCCCACGTCGGCGAGGTTGCGCAGGCTGTCCGTGCCCGGCTGGAAATAACCGGCGTGGCCCTGGGCGTCCCGGGCGGACAGCACACGCGCGCCGAACGCCGAGGAGACCGGATCGGCGCCGTGCCCGAGCCCGCCGAGCTCCAGATACGGCACGTCCTGGATCCAGTCGGTGGCGTCCCGCATGGCCCACACCCGGGCCCGGGTGTCCAGGTGGGAGGCGCTGGGGACCCGCATGCCGGGGCTCGCGGCCACCGCTATGTCGGTCACCCGGCGGGGCAGGGAGTGCGCGGCGACCCCGCAGACCACCGAGCCGTAGCTGTGGCAGATCATCGCCACCGGGGCGTGGCCGGGCAGGCCGCCCACCAGGGCGTCCAGCCGTACGGCGCCCTCCGCGGCGCGCAGCCCGGTGGCCGCGTCCATGCCGAGCCCGTCGGGGGCGGTGTAGTCGGCCCAGGCGATCACGGCCGTACGCGTCGTGGGGCGCTGCGCGCGCTCCGCCCCGTACAGGGCCTTGGCCATGCCGACCGGGGCCGTGTACGGGCTGTAGGTCTTCTCGAAGGTGAGCAGATCGGTGTCGACACCGGGGACGACGACCGAGACCCGCTGCGCCTCGTCCAGGTTCCCGAACACCTCGGCGACGCGGCCCGAGCCCTCCGGGTCGAAGGCCAGGATCTGCCGGCCGGGGCTCAGCAGGGACTCGTAGCGGTGCATACGACGGCCCGCGTCCTGCTGTCCGGCCGTGCTGAGCCGGCTGTCGTGCATGCGTTTCCGCTCGACCTTGTGCTGCTGCTCCAGGGCGATGCGGTTGGCGCGGTAGCGCAGGGCGACGGGGGCGCCGTTCATGTTGCCGACCGCGAGCGGGTAGTGGTGGGCGAGACGGTCCTGGTCCCCGGGGGAGAGGGAGGCGAAGAAACGGCTGAGCCGGGCCGGTGCGGCCTGGGGGTCCGGCAGGTGGAGGCCGTGGAGGCTGCCGTGCTCCCACTTGGCGAGCGAGGCCTGCAGTGCGGTCGACTCCCGGTGACTGCGCAGGGCCGTCCAGCCGGTGGTCGCGAGCATCACGAACACCACGGCCAGCGCCAGCAAGGCGCGCCAGACGTTCAGTGGCGGGGAGGTGTCGAAGGAAGTCACTGGGAGGACACACTAGGAGAACGAGCGGGTCTCGGGGTAACCGAGTGACTGGGATCACGTTTCGTGGATCATCGAACGCCCTGTCAACGATCTGTTGTGGCACGCCAGTTTCCGGTGAGTGCCGAACCCACCTGATCGAGGTGGGACGCGGTGAGTTGACGCACCGCCGCCAGGCTGAAGTCGTCGCCCGTGCACCAGTGCCGTTCCGTGACCCTTATCACTGCGCCGAACACGGCCACGGCCAGCCGCGGTCGGGGGTCGGCGTCCACATCCACACCCTCGCGCTCGGCGAGCAGACGCGCGATGGTCTCCTCCGTCGCCGCCGAGCGGCGCAGATGGGCGGCGAGCAGCGCGGGCGTCGACTCGATCGTCCGGTACATGCGCAGGTACAGCTCGACCGGCACGGCCGACTCGACGGTCTCGCGGATCGCGTCCCAGCCCTCCAGGACCGCCTGCCGCAGGGCCTCCATCGGCGCCTCGTGCGCGGGCCGCGCCCGTACGGCCGCCACGAAGTGCTCCTCGGTCATCCCCTGCACCGCGAAGGCCACGTCCTCCTTGCCGGCGAAGTAACGGAAGAAGGTGCGCTGGGAGACGTCGACGGCCTCGGTGATCTCGTCGACGGTCGTCTGCTCGTACCCCTGGGTGGTGAACAGCTCCAGAGCGGCCCGCAGCAGTGCCTCCCGGGTGCGCTGCTTCTTGCGTTCGCGCAGTGTTTCCATGGGTGTCAGTTACTGACTCATGAAAAGGTTTGTCAATTGTCAGAGGCTGTCACTAGCCTCGAACGCATGACTAGTCAGACCACCATGGGCGCGCCGGGGCCGGGGGACGCAGACCCGGCAGCCCCGCTCGAGCCGGCTCCGGCCGCGGGGCTGCGCGGCCATCCCTGGCTCACCCTCATCACCGTCGCCGTGGGCGTCATGATGGTGGCCCTCGACGGCACCATCGTGGCGATCGCCAACCCGTCGATCCAGGACGACCTGCACGCGACCTTCGCCGACGTGCAGTGGATCACCAACGGCTACTTCCTCGCCCTCGCGGTCTGCCTGATCACCGCGGGCAAGCTCGGTGACCGCTTCGGCCACCGGCAGACCTTCCTCATCGGCGTGACCGGCTTCGCCGCCGCCTCCGGCGCCATCGGCCTGTCCCACAGCATCGCCGCGGTCGTCACCTTCCGTGTCTTCCAGGGCCTGTTCGGCGCGCTGCTGATGCCGGCCGCGCTCGGCCTGCTGCGGGCCACCTTCCCGGCCGGGCAGCTCAACATGGCCATCGGCATCTGGGGCATGGTGATCGGTGCGTCCACCGCGGGCGGCCCGATCCTCGGCGGTGTCCTCGTCGAGCACGTCAACTGGCAGTCGGTGTTCTTCATCAACGTCCCGGTCGGCGCGCTCGCCCTTCTCCTGGGCCTGCTGATCCTGCTGGACCACCGTGCGCGCAACGCCCCGCGCTCCTTCGACATCCTCGGCATCGCCCTGCTCTCCGGCGCGATGTTCTGCCTGGTCTGGGCGCTCATCAAGGCCCCGACATGGGGCTGGGGCGACGGCAGGACGTGGGTGTTCGTCATCGCGTCCGTGGCGCTGTTCGCCGCCTTCTCCGTCTGGGAGACGAGGGTCGCGGAACCCCTCGTCCCGCTGGGCCTGTTCCGCTCCATACCGCTGTCGGCCGGTGTCGTCCTGATGGTCCTCATGGCCGTCGCGTTCATGGGCGGGCTCTTCTTCGTCACCTTCTACTTGCAGAACGTGCACGGGATGAGCCCGATCAACGCCGGCCTGCACCTGCTGCCGCTCACCGGCATGATGATCGTCGGCTCCCCGCTGGCCGGCGCCGCGATCAGCAAGCTCGGCCCGCGCGTCCCGCTGGCCGGCGGCATGGCCGCGACCGCCGTCGCCATGTACGGCATGTCGACCCTCGGGGCCGGCACCGGCAGCGGGGTGATGTCCGTCTGGTTCGCGCTGCTCGGCCTCGGCCTCGCTCCGGTGATGGTCGGCGCCACCGAGGTCATCGTCGGCAACGCCCCCATGGAGCTGTCCGGCGTCGCGGGCGGCCTCCAGCAGGCGGCCATGCAGATCGGCGGCAGCCTCGGTACGGCCGTGCTGGGCGCTGTGATGGCCTCCAAGGTCGACAGTGATCTGCCGGGCAACTGGACGGGGGCCGGGCTGCCGCGGCTGACCCCGGACCAGCTGGACAAGGCCTCCGAAGCGGTCCAGGTCGGCGTCGCCCCGGTACCGAAGGGCGTTCCGGCACCGGTCGCCGCGAAGATCACCGAGGTCGCGCACCACACCTTCATCTCCGGCATGGGCCTCGCCTCCCTGGTCGCGGCGGGCGTGGCGGCGATCGCCGTCCTCGTCGCGCTGCTCACCAAGCGGGGCGCGAACGCCGAGGCGGGCGCGGGCGTGGGCCACATCTGAGGCCGGGGCGGAATTTCCCCTATCAGGGTGACTCCGCTAAAGATTCCTCGCACCGGGCACGCGCCGCAGGTCACAGTGGGTCAAGCCCTCCGCAGTGCCTAGGAGGACCACCGGGCTGCGGCGCGCGCCGCGGAGGGGGCGGCGCGCGCAGGTCTGCCCACGCGGAACCGGGGTACCCGCACACCGAAGCCGAACTGTCCATGAACCTCAGGGAGTTGATGATGGCGGGCTTCGGAACGCGCGGGTACCCCCGGTCACGCGGCCGGACGTGGCAACGGACCGGGCCGGACCGTGCGACTCTCGGGATCATCGGCACGATCTGTGCCGTGGCCGGTTTCTTCGCGCTGGGCATCGTCCTGGGACCGGTGGCGATGTTCTGCGGCTGGCAGGCGATGGGCCGCAGGTGGTCGAACGACCGTGACATCCCGGCCCTGGTGGCCCTGATCCTGGGGGCGATCGACACTCTGCTGGCCGTCTTCGCCCTGGCGGGCGCGGCCGCGTGGGGCCACGGGCTCCTTTAGCCGGCGGCTCCTCGCCGGGGGCCGCCCCGCCGTTGCCGGGCGGGGGCCCGCCGTGGCCGGTCGCGCAGTTCCCCGCGCCCCGGGGGAGCGGCGGTACCGTCCGCTCCCGTGGCGCCGCCGCGGGCAGTCGTGCCTCCGCCCGGGTGGGCGCGGGGCCCACCCCCCGGGGCCCACCCCCCGGGGGCACCCCGTACGCGCCGGCAGGCGACCCCGCCCCGGCCGCGGCACCGGGCGCCGGTCAACTCCGCTGCCGCTCCCGCTCTTCGCCCAACCGAGCCACCTCCGCCCGCAGCAAGCGGACCTCCTCGGCCAGAGAGGCGATCGCCTCCGTCTGCCGCCGCTCCTCCACATCGTCCTTCTCGAACCGCGCGATGAACCACGCCGCGATGTTCGCGGTGACGACACCGAGCAGCGCGATCCCGGACAGCATCAGCCCGACGGCGATCATCCGCCCCAGCCCGGTCGTCGGCGCGTGATCCCCGTACCCCACGGTCGTCATCGTCGTGAACGACCACCACACCGCGTCACCCAGCGTCCGGATGTTCCCGTTCGGCGAGTCCCGCTCGACGGACAGCACCGCCAGCGACCCGAACATCAGCAGCCCGACCACCGCCCCGGCGACGTACGTCGTGAGCCGGATCTGCGAGGCCATCCGCGCCCGCCGCCCCACCAGCAGCAGTGTCGACACCATCCGCAGCAGCCGCAGCGGCTGCAGCAGCGGCAGCACCACCGCGCACAGGTCTATCCAGTGCGTCCGGACGAACTGCCTGCGCTGAGGGGTGATCAACAGCCGTATCAGGTAGTCCGCCGCGAACGCGGCCCACACCACCCACTCCGTGGCGGTACAGGCGACCGTCAGGGACCGGCTCGCGGGATTGTCCACGATCGGTACGGCATAGGCGACGGCGAACGCCACCGCCAGCGCCAGCAACGGCCTCTGGGTGAGCCGTTCCCAACGCGCCTGCGCCGACTGATCGTTCATGCCCGCAATGGTAAAGAAGAAGCAACGAGGGCGGCGCCAACGGCACCGCCCTCGATCAGATCCGCAAAAGCGTTACGCGTCGCCGCCCGCGGCCCCCGGATCCGCCGCCGACACATCCAGCAGCTGGTACCGGTCGATGGCCTGTTTCAGCGCCGAGCGGTCGATCTTGCCCTCGCGGGCCAGCTCGGTCAGCACCGCGACGACGATCGACTGGGCGTCGATGTGGAAGAACCGGCGGGCCGCACCCCGGGTGTCGGCGAAGCCGAAGCCGTCCGCGCCGAGCGACTGGTACGTGCCCGGCACCCACCGCGCGATCTGGTCCGGAACCGACCGCATCCAGTCGGACACGGCCACGAACGGCCCCTCGGCGCCGCTGAGCTTCCGCGTCACGTACGGCACCCGCTGCTCCTCCTCCGGATGCAGCAGGTTGTGCTCCTCGCACGCCACCGCCTCGCGGCGCAGCTCGTTCCAGGAGGTCGCGGACCACACGTCCGCCTTGACGTTCCAGTCCTCGGCGAGGATCCGCTGCGCCTCCAGCGCCCACGGGACCGCCACGCCGGACGCCATGATCTGCGCCGGGATCGAGCCGCCCGTGCCCTCGCTGATCTTGTGGACGCCCTTGAGGATGCCCTCGACGTCCACGTCCGCCGGCTCGGCCGGGTGCTGGATGGGCTCGTTGTACACGGTCAGGTAGTAGAAGACGTCCTCGCCGTGCGGGTGCTCGGCGTCGGCGCCGTACATGCGGCGCAGGCCGTCCTGGACGATGTGCGCGATCTCGTAGGCGTACGCCGGGTCGTAGGCCACGCACGCCGGGTTGGTCGAGGCGAGCAGCTGTGAGTGGCCGTCCGCGTGCTGCAGGCCCTCACCGGTCAGCGTCGTACGGCCGGCGGTCGCACCCAGCACGAATCCACGTGCCAGCTGGTCGGCCATCTGCCAGAACTGGTCACCCGTGCGCTGGAAACCGAACATCGAGTAGAAGACGTACACCGGGATCAGCGGTTGGCCGTGCGTGGCGTAGGCCGAGCCCGCCGCGACCAGGGAGGCCGTACAGCCCGCCTCGGAGATGCCGTCGTGCAGCATCTGGCCGGTCGGCGACTCCTTGTAGGCGAGCAGCAGGTCCCGGTCGACCGCCTCGTACTGCTGGCCGAGCGGGTTGTAGATCTTCGCACTCGGGAAGAAGGAGTCCATACCGAAGGTGCGGTACTCGTCCGGCGCGATCAGCACGAACCGCTTGCCGATCTCCTTGTCCCGCATGAGGTCCTTCAGGAGCCGGACGAACGCCATCGTGGTGGCGATGGACTGCTGGCCGGTGCCCTTCTTCACCGTCGCGTACGCCTTGTCGTCCGGCAGTGCGAGCGGCTCGGAGCGCACGACGCGCGTCGGGACGTACCCGCCGCACGCCTTGCGCATGTCGTGCATGTACTGGATCTCTTCGGTGTTGCGGCCCGGGTGGTAGTACGGCGGCAGGCCGGACTCCAGCTCCTTGTCGGAGATCGGCAGGTGCAGCCGGTCCCGGAAGCGCTTGAGGTCGTCGACCGTCAGCTTCTTCATCTGGTGCGTGGCGTTGCGGCCCTCGAAGTTCGGTCCCAGGGTCCAGCCCTTGACCGTCTTGGCCAGGATGACCGTCGGCTGGCCCTTGTGCTCCAGGGCCGCCTTGTACGCCGCGTAGATCTTCCGGTGGTCGTGACCGCCGCGGCCCAGCATCAGGATCTGGTGGTCGGTCATGTTCTCGACCATCGCGCGCAGCCGGACGTCGTCGCCGAAGAAGTGATCGCGGATGTACGCGCCGGACTCGGTGGCGTAGGTCTGGAACTGACCGTCCGGGGTCGTGTTCATCTTGTTGACCAGGACGCCGTCGCGGTCCTGGGCGAGCAGCGGGTCCCAGGAGCGGTCCCAGATCAGCTTGATCACGTTCCAGCCGGCGCCCCGGAAGATCGACTCCAGCTCCTGGATGATCTTGCCGTTTCCGCGCACCGGGCCGTCCAGCCGCTGCAGGTTGCAGTTGACGACGAAGGTCAGGTTGTCCAGGCCCTCCCGGGCCGCGATGGACAGCTGGCCGAGCGACTCCGGCTCGTCCATCTCGCCGTCGCCGAGGAACGCCCACACGTGCGACCTGGAGGTGTCGGCGATGCCCCGCGCCTGCATGTAGCGGTTCATCCGGGCCTGGTAGATCGCGCCGAGCGGGCCGAGGCCCATGGAGACCGTCGGGAACTCCCAGAAGTCCGGCATCGAGCGCGGGTGCGGGTAGCTGGACAGGCCGTTCGGGTACTTCGACTTCTCCTGGCGGAAGCCGTCCAGCTGGTCCCGGGTGAGCCGGTCCAGCAGGAACGCGCGGGCGTAGATGCCCGGGGAGGCGTGGCCCTGGAAGAAGACCTGGTCGCCGCCGTCGCCCTCGTCCTTGCCGCGGAAGAAGTGGTTGAAGCCGACGTCGTACAGCGAGGCCGAGGAGGCGAAGGTGGCGATGTGGCCGCCGACGCCGATGCCGGGGCGCTGGGCGCGCGAGACCATCACGGCCGCGTTCCAGCGGGTCGCGTTGAGGATCCTGCGCTCGATCTCCTCGTTGCCCGGGAAGAACGGCTCCGCCTTGGTCGGGATCGTGTTGACGTAGTCCGTGCTGCGCATCTCGGGCACGGCCACGCGCCGCTCGCGGGCCCGTTCGATCAGCCGGAGCATGAGGTAGCGGGCCCTCTCCCGGCCGCGCTCGTCCACGGCGGCGTCGAGCGAGTCGAGCCACTCCCGGGTCTCTTCGGGATCGAAGTCAGGAACCTGACTCGGAAGGCCGCCAATGATGATCGGATTGCGATCGGATCCGGAAGCCACGCTGTTCCTTACCTGTCAGAGGGCCAGTTTTCTACAGCTGCCTACACCGTTCCCCATCGTGTACCTCGGGACGGCGTACGTCATCTCCTCGGTGCCCACCGGTCTCTTCCTCGGTCAAAACGCAACGATACGCCCGGGGTGTGACACCCTTGGCAAAGCTGTTCGAGGGTCGTATCGCAGAATGATTCCGAATGGCACAAACCGGGCACATCGGTGTGATGTGGGTCACGTGGAATCGGGATACGGTGCCAGGAGTTGCGACGACACGGCCGGGATCGTCACCGTTTCGGCGGTCCGGACGGCCGGGTACTTGCGCGATCCGTCCCGCCCGTGTGGACTACGGCCAATGCTTCGCGCACGCGCGTGGCTGAGATACTCACCAAGACATGATCAGGAGGCAACCCGTGAGCGCGACCGCGGACCACGCGGAGGAGCGGACGAACCCTGCCGCCAGGCTGGGGTTCCAGCCCGGGCAGGTGGTCCAGGAGATCGGCTACGACGACGACGTCGATCAGGAGCTCCGCGAGGCCATCGAGGAAGCCGTCGAGGGCGACCTCATGGACGAGGACTACGACGATGTGGCCGACGCCGTTGTGCTGTGGTTCCGTGACGACGACGGCGACCTGACGGATGCGCTGGTGGATGCCACCACGTACATCGAAGAGGGCGGCGCGATCCTGCTCCTGACGCCGAAGACCGGCCGTTCGGGGTACGTGGAGCCGAGCGACATCCAGGACGCCGTCACGACGGCCGGCCTGACGGCGTCGAAGAGCGTCAGCGTGGGCAAGGACTGGAGCGGCTCGCGGCTGGCGACGCCGAAGGCGGCCAAGTCCAAGAGGTGATCTCCTCCGTCCACCGGACGGGCTGGTTTTCGCCCCAGCCCGTCCGGAAGGCCCCGGTGATCGCTGCGTAGGGTGGAGCCGAGCGTTTGCGTGCGCTCACCCGAACAGCCCACCGAAGGGATGCACGACGATGGCGATCCAGGTCGGCGACAAGGCGCCCGACTTCGAGCTCAAGGACAACCACGGCCGCACCGTGAAGCTCTCGGACTTCCGCGGCGAGAAGAACGTGGTCCTGCTCTTCTACCCCTTCGCCTTCACCGGTGTGTGCACCGGTGAGCTGTGCGAGCTGCGCGACAACCTGCCGAAGTTCTCGGACCGCGAGACGCAGGTGCTCGCCGTCTCCAACGACTCCATCCACACCCTGCGCGTCTTCGCCGAGCAGGAGGGCCTGGAGTACCCGCTGCTCAGCGACTTCTGGCCGCACGGCAACGTCTCGCGCGCCTATGGCGTCTTCGACGAGGACAAGGGATGCGCCGTCCGCGGCACCTTCATCATCGACAAGGAGGGCGTCGTGCGGTGGACCGTGGTCAACGGCCTGCCGGACGCGCGCGACCTGAACGCCTATGTGAAGGCACTCGACACCCTGTAGGCCGACCGTGGCCGACACCTGTGATCCTCCGGGTCCAGGGTCTGCGGGGTGCGGGAACCCGTCACTAGGATCGGCACGTTGATCCCATATCCGAAGCACGACGGGGCGCCCCGCCCCTGGACACCACATGGAGGACCCGTGGGAGTCAGCCTCAGCAAGGGCGGCAACGTATCGCTGACGAAGGAGGCCCCGGGCCTGACCGCCGTCATCGTCGGGCTGGGCTGGGACGTGCGCACCACGACCGGCACCGACTTCGACCTCGACGCGAGCGCGCTGCTGCTGAACAGCTCCGGCAAGGTCGCGAGCGACCAGCACTTCGTCTTCTTCAACAACCTCAAGAGCCCCGACGGCTCGGTCGAGCACACCGGCGACAACATCACCGGTGAGGGCGAGGGCGACGACGAACAGATCAAGATCAATCTGGCCGGCGTCCCGGCCGACATCGAGAAGATCGTCTTCCCGGTGTCGATCTACGACGCCGAGAACCGCCAGCAGTCCTTCGGCCAGGTCCGCAACGCCTTCATCCGCGTCGTGAACCAGGCGGGCGAGCAGGAGATCGCCCGCTACGACCTGAGCGAGGACGCCTCCACCGAGACCGCCATGGTCTTCGGCGAGCTGTACCGGCACGGCGCGGAGTGGAAGTTCCGCGCCATCGGCCAGGGCTACGCCTCCGGTCTGCGCGGCATCGCCCAGGACTTCGGCGTCAACGTCTGACGCGTAACGGCCTGACACCGGCGCCGCACCGTTTACGTGCGGCGCCGGACGCGCAGACAACCAGGGAAGCACCACTAGGGGAGGACCAGCATCATGGGCGTCACGCTCGCCAAGGGAGGCAATGTCTCCCTCTCCAAGGCCGCACCGAACCTCACCAACGTCATGATCGGGCTCGGCTGGGACGCGCGTTCCACCACCGGTGCCCCCTTCGACCTCGACGCCAGCGCACTGCTGTGCGGCGCCGGGAACCGCGTGCTGGGCGACGAGTGGTTCGTCTTCTACAACCAGCTCAAGAGCCCGGACGGCTCGGTCGAGCACACCGGTGACAACCTCACCGGTGAGGGCGAGGGCGACGACGAGTCGGTCCTGGTGGACCTCGCCAGGGTTCCCGCGCACTGCGAGAAGATCGTCTTCCCGGTCTCCATCCACATGGCGGACGAGCGCGGCCAGACCTTCGGCCAGGTCTCCAACGCCTTCATCCGGGTCGTGAACCAGGCCGACGGCCAGGAGCTGGCGCGCTACGACCTCAGTGAGGACGCCTCCACCGAGACCGCCATGATCTTCGGCGAGCTCTACCGCTACCAGGGCGAGTGGAAGTTCCGGGCCGTGGGCCAGGGCTACGCCTCGGGCCTGCGCGGCATCGCCCTCGACTTCGGGGTGAACGTTTCGTAGTACGGCCTGCCCCGCACAGTACCGCCGGTAGGGTGCCCCTCTACACTCGGGAGTCAACGTTTAGCAAAGCCGAGTACGGCGCGGGTGAGCCCCTCCCCCGGACTTCGTCCGGGAGGGACCCCCAGACAGGATTGGGTAGCCAGTGCTTCTGAAAACCTTCGGCTGGTCGTTCGCGGTCACCGCGCTCGGCCTGGTCGCCGCGGCCTTCTACGGGGGGTGGGAGGCCTTCGGCGTCGTCGCCATCCTCGCCGTCCTCGAGATCTCACTGTCGTTCGACAACGCGGTGGTCAACGCCGGCATCCTGAAGAAGATGAGCGCCTTCTGGCAGAAGATCTTCCTCACGGTCGGCGTTCTCATCGCGGTCTTCGGCATGCGGCTGGTCTTCCCGGTCGTCATCGTCGCCATCACCGCCAAACTCAACCCGTACGACGCGGTCCACCTGGCCCTCACCGACAAGGACCGCTACCAGCAGCTGGTCACCGACGCCCACCCGGCGATCGCCGCCTTCGGTGGCATGTTCCTGCTGATGATCTTCCTCGACTTCATCTTCGAGGACCGGGACATCCAGTGGCTGCGCTGGATCGAGCGGCCCCTGGCCAAGCTCGGCAAGGTCGACATGCTGGCGGTCTGCATCGCCCTGATCGCCCTGCTGATCACTTCCTTCACCTTCGCCACCCACGCCCACCAGCACGGCGGCGCCCACATCGACAAGGCCCAGACGGTCCTGATCGCCGGTATCGCCGGCCTGATCACCTACATGATCGTCGGCGGCCTGTCCGGCTACTTCGAGGACCGGCTGGAGGAAGAGGAGGAGCGCGAGCACGAGGAGGAGGAAGAGGCCGCCCGCACCGGCAAGCCGAAGTCGGCGGTGCTGCTGGCCGGCCAGGCCGCGTTCTTCATGTTCCTCTACCTGGAGGTCCTGGACGCGTCCTTCTCCTTCGACGGCGTGATCGGCGCCTTCGCCATCACCAACGACATCGTGATGATGGCCCTCGGCCTCGGCATCGGCGCGATGTACGTCCGCTCCCTCACGGTCTACCTGGTCCGCCAGGGCACCCTCGACGACTACGTCTACCTGGAGCACGGCGCCCACTACGCCATCGGCGCCCTGGCCGTGATCCTCATGGTCACCATCCAGTACGAGATCAACGAGGTGATCACCGGCCTGGTCGGTGTCATCCTGATCGCCCTGTCCTTCTGGTCCTCCGTCCGCCGCAACCGCGCGCTGGCGGATGCCGGGGAGGGCACCGGCGAGAAGGCGGAAGTCTCCTCCGGGGTGTGACACCCCGGCCGGTGAGGAACGCTCTGAGCGGGGCGGCCGACGCGGTCGGCCGCCCCGACGGCGTTCACAAGAATGACCTGGGGGCGGGAATGGGTTTCTTCGACGGGCTGCGGGGCGCCAGCGCTGCCGACTTCGACTCGGGCAGTGCCTCGACCAACGCCATCGAACTCACCAGGCGGCACCAGGCGGTGTCCCTCACCAAGCAGGGCGCGGCCACCGGCCATCTGCGCGTCAACCTCACCTGGCGGATGCGGACCTCCGACTTCGACGGGCTCCAGCGCACCGGCCTCCTCAGGCACCCCTTCAAGGCCCTCAGGCCCCCCGAGGTCCTCGGCCACGGCCAGAGCATGGTCAACGTCGACCTCGACCTGGGCTGCCTCTACGAACTGACCGACGGTACGAAGGGTGTCGTCCAGCCGCTGGGCGGCTACCTCGGCGACGTCAACGCACCGCCGTACATCAAGCTCAGCGGGGACGACCGGTTCGGCTCGGCGTCCGGCGAGACGATGTACGTCAACCTCGACCACCGCGACGCCATCAAACGCCTGCTGGTGTTCGTCTACATCTACGACCAGACGCCGGCCTTCGACCGTACGCACGCCATCGTCACGCTGTACCCCAGCAACGGCCCCCGCATCGAGATAGGCCTCGACGAACGCCATCCCCAGGCCCGCTCGTGCGCGGTCGTCATGATCGAGAACGTCAAGGGGGAGCTGGTCGTCCGCCGCGAGGTGAAGTTCGTGTACGGGTTCCAGGGGGAGCTGGACCGGCTGTACGGGTGGGGACTGCAGTGGGGCAGGGGCTACAAGACGAAGGCCGACCGCTGAGGCGCCGCGAGCCGCCGGGCGGACTCACCGCCCGATGAACTGCGGCCCCTGCGGAGGCAACCGGAAGTTCGGATCCATCGGCCCCACCGGAACCGGCACCGGCTGGGGCTGGGGATACCCGTACGCGGGCTGCCCCGACGTCGGCTGCGGATACCCGTAGGCCGGGGGCTCCTGCGGAACCGCCGGGGGCTCCGACTCGTCCACGGAGATACCGAAGTCCGTGGCCAGCCCCTTCAGCCCGTTCGAGTAGCCCTCTCCCAGCGCGCGGAACTTCCAGCCCTCCCCGCGCCGGTACAGCTCCCCGCAGATCAGCGCCGTCTCCGCCCCCGTCTCCGGCTTGATGTCGAACCGGGCCAGCGGCTCCCCGCCGGCGACCGTGGCGTCGTACAGCAGGATGCACAGCGCCGGCACCCGGTCGAAGGTGACCCCGTCCGCCGACGCGACCAGCAGGATCCGGCCGACGTCCGGCTCGACGCCGGGCAGATCCGTCTGGATCGTGTCGGTCAGTCCCTCGGTGATCCGCTTCTTGCCCAGCCGCCACACCTTCCCGGAGGGGTGCCGGGGCTGGTTGTAGAAGACGAAGTCCTCGTCCGAGCGCACCCGGCCGTCGGGGCCCAGCAGCAGTGCCGAGGCGTCCACATCCGGGACCTCCTGCCCGGGCGTCCAGCGCAGCACGGCGCGGACCGTGTCGGCTTCCAGCGGGACGTTCGACCCCTTCAGCATCGCGTGCGTCATGCGGTCATCCTGCCTTCTGGGTCCTGGCCACGACAATGCGGGGGGTGGTCCCCGGAGCGCCGCCGACATGGGCGAGTTACCGGAAATTCATGCCCGCAGGGAACCCCCGACATGGATCCCTACGTACTATTACCGGCCACCCTTTACCGAACACTCAGACTCGGCTCGCGCCCCTGAGGGGAGTCATATGCGTCATTTCGGGCACATCGCCCCCGAGGTGCGGCAGCGCCTCTTCCACCGGGAGCCGTGCGCGTTCAGCGCCGACTCGCCGGCCCGGCTGCTCGCCGCCGCCCTCGGCGCCACCCTGTACAGCCCGGCCACCCGGCCGCGGCTCGCCGACGACATCGTCAAGCAGGCCGAGAACGGCGTGGTCTCGATGGTGCTGTGCCTGGAGGACTCGATCGACGACGCGGACGTCGTGGCCGGCGAGGAGAACCTCGTCCGGCAGTTCGCCGACCTGGCCGCCCGGCCCGGAACCGAGCCGCCGCTGCTCTTCATCCGGGTGCGCGCCCCCGAGCAGATCCCCGATCTCGCCCGGCGCCTCGGCCCGTCCGTGCGGCTGCTGTCCGGATTCGTGCTGCCCAAGTTCACCGAGGAGCGCGGCCTCCCCTTCCTGGAGGCCCTGACGGCCGCGGAGGCCGGGACCGGGCGCCGGCTGTTCGCCATGCCCGTCCTGGAGTCCCCGGAGCTGCTCTACCGCGAGTCCCGCGTGGACACCCTGGAGGGCATCTTCCGCGCGGTCGACAAGTTCCGCGACCGGGTGCTGGCGCTGCGCCTCGGCGTGACCGACTTCTGCTCCTCCTACGGTCTGCGCCGCGCCCCGGACATGACCGCCTACGACGTCCAGATCGTCGCCTCCGTGATCGCCGACGTCGTGAACATGCTGGCCCGGGCCGACGGCACCGGGTTCACCGTGACCGGGCCCGTGTGGGAGTACTTCCGGGTCTCCGAGCGCATGTTCAAGCCGCAGCTGAGGCAGAGCCCCTTCCTGGAGGTGCAGGCCGTCGAGCTGCGCGAGAAGCTGATCGAGCACGCCATGGACGGACTGCTGCGGGAGATCTCCCTCGACCAGGCCAACGGCCTGCTGGGCAAGACCTGCATCCACCCCTCCCACGTGCTGCCCGTCCACGCGCTGTCCGTGGTCAGCCACGAGGAGTACAGCGACGCCCAGGACATCCTGCGGCCGGAACGCGGCGGCGGGGGTGTACTTCGGTCGGCCTACACGAACAAGATGAACGAGGTGAAGCCGCACCGCGCCTGGGCCGAGCGGACCCTGCTGCGCGCCGAGGTCTTCGGCGTGGCGCACGAGGACGTCGGCTTCGTGGAGCTGCTCGCCGCCGGGATACCCGGCTGAACCTTCCATCACGTCCAAGGAATGCATGAATCACGCAGTGAACGACGCCATCTGGTCCGGCAGCTGGGTCGCGGAGCGGCTCGGGGTCGAACTCGTGGGGGACGACGGTCTGCAGGACCTGCTGGGGCTCGCCCTGCGCCGTAATCCCAAGCGGGCCCACCTGCTGGTCTCCAACGTGCTCGGCAAGCACGTCCCGCAGTCGCCGTCCGTGGTCTACGAGTACGGCCACCGCCTGGGCCGGCGGGTCGCCGCGCTGCTTTCCCCGGCCGAGGCGGGCAGGGCCGTGGTCCTGGGGTACGCGGAGACCGCGACCGGGCTGGGTCACGCGGTGGCCGACGGTCTCGGTACGGCGCCGTATCTGCACTCCACGCGGCGGCCGGTTCCCGGGGTCGCCCGTGCGGGCGGCTTCGAGGAGTCGCATTCCCATGCCACGTCGCACCTGCTGCTGCCGGAGGATCCTTCGCTGCTGGCCGGGGACGGTCCGCTGGTCCTGGTCGACGATGAGTTCTCGACCGGCAACACCGTGCTGAACACCATTCGTGACCTGCACGAACGGTATCCGCGCGGGCGGTATGTGGTGGTTGCGCTGGTCGACATGCGGTCGGCTGAGGACGCCGAGCGGATGGAACGGTTCGCCAGTGAGATCGGGGCGCGGGTGGATCTGGTCGCCGCCGCGTCGGGGACCGTGCGGCTGCCGGCGGGTGTGCTGGACAAGGGGCAGGAGCTGGTGGCCCGCCATGAGTCCGCGGGGGCCGGGTCCGACGTGGTTGCCCGCGCCCGCGCGGCGGTGGCCGCACACCGAACAGAGCCCCGCGCCCCTTACGCACGTCGCCTCGACCTGCACTGGCCCGCTGGACTTCCCGACGGCGGGCGCCACGGCTTCACCCCCGCCCACCGCGCCCGCCTGGAGGCAGCGCTGCCCGCCATGGCGGCCCGCATACGCGACGCCCTGCCCCCCGACGCCCACCGGATCCTGGTCCTCGGCTGCGAGGAGCTGATGTACGCCCCGCTGCGTCTCGCCCGCGAGCTGGAGCGGGGCACGGCGGCCGAGGTGCGCTTCTCCACCACCACCCGCTCGCCCGTCCTCGCGGTGGACGACCCCGGCTACGCGATCCGCACCCGGCTGGTCTTCCCCGCCCACGACGACCCCGCCGACGGGCCCGGCGAGCGCTACGCCTACAACGTCGCCGGCGGCGGCTTCGACGCCGTCGTCGCCGTGGTCGACTCCGTCGCCGACACCCCCGCCCTGCACGCGCCCGACGGCCTGCCGGCGCGGCTCGCCGCCCATACCCCGCACGTCCTGCTCGCGGTCGTCCCGTCGTACGTACCGCACGCTCCCGAAAGGCCGGCCATGCTGCCCGAGCCCCTCCGCGGCCCCGCATTCTCCTCGTACGCCCCCGACGAGGTCGGCTGGCTGCTGCAGGACCTCTCCGACGTCACGCTGGAGGCGCCGACCGAGGAACGCGAGGAGGCCATCCAGAGCGGCGGCGCGCACTACGCCGAGTCACTGCCCGTGGAGTACCAGCCCAGCGAGCAGTACCAGGAGCTGTTCCACTCCGCCCTCGACGCCTCCGCCGCCCGGCTCGCCCAGGCGGTCGGCGTGGTGACCGAGGCCGTCATCGCCGAGCGGTCGCCCCGCCCGGTGCTGGTCTCCCTCGCCCGCGCGGGCACCCCGGTCGGCATCCTCATGCGCCGCTGGGCCCGGTTCCGGCACGGCCTCGACCTCCCGCACTACGCCGTGTCGATCGTGCGCGGCCGGGGCATCGACGCCAACGCGCTGCGCTGGCTGGCCGACCGTCACGACCCCCGTGACGTCGTGTTCGTCGACGGCTGGACCGGCAAGGGCGCCATCACCCGTGAACTCGCCCAGGCGGTCGAGGAGTTCGAAGGGAGGGAGGGCGTCACCGGCTTCGACCCGGAGATCGCCGTACTCGCCGACCCGGGCTCCTGCGTGCGCACCTACGGCACCCGCGAGGACTTCCTCATCCCCTCGGCCTGCCTCAACTCCACCGTCTCCGGCCTGATCTCGCGTACGGTCCTGCGCGCCGACCTGGTCGGCCCGGACGACTTCCACGGCGCGAAGTTCTACCGCGAACTCGCCGGCGCCGATGTCTCGGTGGCCTTCCTCGACGCGGTCAGCGCCCGCTTCCCCGAGGTCGCCGACCCCGTCGACACCGCGGTCAAGGAGCTGATGGCCGAGGACCGCACCCCGACCTGGGCCGGCTGGCGGGCCGTCGAGCGGATCAGCGAGGAGTACGGCATCCACGACGTGAACCTCGTCAAGCCCGGGGTCGGCGAGACCACCCGGGTCCTGCTGCGCCGGGTGCCGTGGAAGATCCTCGCCCGCGCCGGGGCCGGGGCCGACCTCGACCATGTCCGCCTGCTCGCCGAGCAGAGAGGCGTACCCGTCGAGGAGGTCGGTGACCTGCCGTACACCTGCGTCGGTCTGATCCACCCCCGGTACACGCGCGGGGCCACGGGCGCCGACGGCAAGGCGGTGAACGCCTGATGCCGGTGCTGGTGGCGAGCGACCTCGACCGTACGCTGATCTACTCCTCGGCTGCCCTCGCGCTGACCATGCCGGACGCGCGGGCGCCGCGGCTGCTGTGTGTGGAGGTCCACGAGAGCAGGCCGCTGTCGTACCTGACCGAGACGGCGGCCCAGCTGCTGGCCGACCTCGGCGACACGGCCGTCTTCGTGCCGACCACGACCCGGACCCGCAAGCAGTACCAGCGGATCAACCTTCCCGGGCCGCCCCCCAAGTACGCGATCTGTGCCAACGGCGGCCATCTGCTGGTCGACGGGGTGACGGACACCGGCTGGCACGCGGGCGTGCAGGCCCGTCTCGCCGACGAGTGCGCACCGCTGGACGAGGTCCGCGAGCACCTGCTGAGGGCGGCCGACCCCGTATGGGTGCGCAAGCACCGGGTCGCCGAGGACCTGTTCGCCTATCTCGTCGTCGAGCGCGAGCTGCTCCCCGAGGAATGGGTGAAGGAGCTGGCGGTGTGGGCCGAGACGCGCGGCTGGACCGTCTCGCTCCAGGGCCGGAAGATCTACGCCGTCCCCCGGCCGCTCACCAAGAGCGCGGCGGTACGGGAGGTCGCCCGGCGCACCGGCGCGGACCTCACCCTGGCCGCCGGGGACTCCCTCCTCGACGCCGACCTGCTCCTGGCCGCAGACCGGGGCTGGCGCCCCGGCCACGGCGAACTGGCCGACACGGACTGGACGGCACCGGAGATCGGCGCACTGCCGGAGCGGGGGGTGCTGGCGGGGGAGCGGATCCTGCGGGAGTTCCTGAAGGCGACCCGCACAGCGGCACCCCGGCAGGGGCGCGGGGAGCTGCGCGAAAGCCACTGAGCCCCCGGCCGGCAACGCCCGTGTCCGCCTAGGCCCTGTCGTTTGGATCAGGCCGGCTGTGAGGTGGGGTGCCTTCCGAGAGGGCCTAGCCGCAGCAGCCGCCCCCGCAGCAGCCGCCCCCGCCCCCCGCGGGGGCCTGCGTGGCCGTGCCTCCCACGGCGACGGTCGACAGCAGCTTCACCGTGTCGTCGTGCCCGGCGGGGCAGGGTGTGGGGGCGGCGGACTCCGCCATCGGACGGCTCAGTTCGAACGTGTCACCGCAGGTACGGCACCGGTACTCATAGCGAGGCATGGGCCCAGGGTAGCGGCCGGGATTCCGGGCGTCGTTTCTCAATGTTGTATGAGTGTTGCGAGAAACCCCGCCCCTTGAACGAGGGATTCGAAAACTTCGTTGGTAACTTGTGAAGCCGTTGCGAGGGTGCTCAGCTCACCGCGCGAGCAAGAACGAGTGCGGAGGGGAGACGCACGTGACCGATGCGTCGCAGGGGGACGGCGTTCCCGAGGCGGGGGGCCGTGGCGAGGAGCCGCCCGCCGGCGCAGACATGACCCTGCATCTGAGGGTGGAGGCTCTCAGGGCGGACGAGACCATGCAGCTGCGTGTCCCGGAGCCGCCGGAGCCGCTCACCGTCGGCGGCCGGGCCGAGCGCCGGCGCAGCGCCCGTCCCACCGTGCGGGAGCACGTCGTGGCCGCGACCCGGCGCGTGCTCGGGCCGCTCACCCCGTACGCCCGCAGGCTGGCCCCGTACGCCCGCAGGCTCGGCCGCTGTGCGCGCCGCCTGAAGCCCCTGTACCCCCGCCCCGGCCGGACCGGCTGGCGCCGCTGGATACCGTCCTGGCGCCAGTGGCTCGGCGCCACGGTGACGTCCTTCGGCCTGCTCAGCCTCTTCCTCGTCACCGCGTACGCGATGACCGACATACCGACCGACCTGAACACCTACGCCACGCAGCAGGACAACGTCTACTTCTGGTCCGACGGCACCCCGATGGCCCGCACCGGCTGGGTGCAGCGGCAGGCGATGCCGCTGAAGGACATACCCCAGGACGTCCGCTGGGCGGTGCTGGCGGCGGAGAACGAGAGCTTCTACTCGGACCCGGGCATATCCGTCAAAGGCCTCACGCGGGCGCTGTACCGCACGGTGGGACAGGGGGACACCGAGGGCGGATCCACCATCACCCAGCAGTACGTCAAAAACGTCTACCTCAGCCAGAACCAGACCATCAGCCGCAAGTTCACCGAGGCGATGATCGCCCTCAAGCTCGACAACAAGATGAGCAAGGACCAGATCCTGGAGGGCTACCTCAACACCAGCTGGTTCGGCCGTGGCAGCTACGGCATCCAGCGCGCCGCCCAGGCCTACTACGGCAAGGACGTCAGCAAGCTCAACGCCTCCGAGGCGGCCATGCTCGCCGGACTCCTCAAGGGCGCGGGCCTGTACGACCCCACGCTCGGCAAGGCCAACCACAAGCGGGCCGTGGAGCGCTGGAAGTGGATCCTGGACCGCATGGTCAAGATCCACCGGCTGTCGCCGCAGGAACGCGCCACGTACCGGACCTTCCCCGAGCCGCTGAAGAGCAACCCGCTGTACAACACCGGTGCGCAGAGCGACTACCTGGTGGAGCTGGCGTCGCAGTACGCCAAGAAGGCCGGGCACCTGACCGACCAGCAGTTCGACCTCGGCGGCTACCAGATCTACACGACCTTCGACCGCAGGCGGGAGCAGGCACTCACCGACGCCGTCACCAAGGCCCGCAAGCAGGCGGAGAAGGACCACCCGGGCGCGGCGAAGACCGGGCACTACGGCGCCGCGTCGGTCGCCGCCGACGGCCGGATCCTCGCGGTCTACGGCGGCCCGGACCACCGTACGCAGGGCTACAACGAGTCCAACGCGGCCACCGTCCCCGCCGGCACCGCGTTCCTGCCGTTCGTCTACGCCGCCGGGCTCGAACACGGCGTCCACAGGACGCGCGGCGGACCCGCCACCCCCGTCGGCCCCGACACGCTCTACGACGGCGACGACGGCATTCCCGTGACCACCCCCGAGGGCCCCTACTGGGACCGCGGCGGCAAGAAGGTCGCCGCGCACAACGACGGCGGGAAGTCCTACGGCCGGATCACCCTGCGCCAGGCCCTCGCCCGGTCGGTCAACACGCCCTTCATGCAGCTCGGCATGGACACCGGCCTGGACAACGTCCGCCAGACCGCCGAGGCGTCCGGACTGCTGTCCTCCAGCATGGGCCCCCAGGTACCCGCCCTGTCGCTCGGCAACTCCACGCCCAGTGCCATCCGCATGGCGAGCGGATACGCCACGTTCGCGGCCGGCGGCACGCACACGGAGCCGTCCTCGGTGCGCCGGATCACCCAGAACGGCGCCCCGGTCGCCCTCGACGCCCCGCGCTCCCGGCGTGCGGTCGGCGCCCAGGTGGCCCAGGAGGTCGACGAGGCGCTCGCCGACTCCTTCCGCACCGCCCATCCGGCCGTGGCCGCCACCAGCCCGGGGGCGGCCGGGAAGGCCGGTACCGACGACAAGGGCACCGCCGCCTGGTACGCCGGCACGGCCGACTCCGTGTCGACAGCGGTCGTCGTCTACCGCATGGACCTGGCGAAGTCCCTGCAGCCGCTGCCCCTCAAGGGGCTGGCGGGCACACCGGCGGACGACGTCCCGTACGCCCTCTGGTCGGCCGCCACGGGTCTCGGCTGACCCCGGACCCGACAGACCCCCCTCGCCCCTCTCTGAGATTGAGCCGCGCATGTCTCGCAAGAAGTCACCGACGGGCCGGCGTCGCGCCCCCGGCCGTCGCCTGGCCCCCGCCGCCACCCGCCCGCAGGTCCTGACGCTCGCCCTCCTCCTCGTCGTGGCCTCCCTGGTGGCCGGCTTCCTGGCGCTGACCCGGCCGGACGACACCGAGCCGACCGCCTCGGCCGGCAAGAAGGCCAAGCCCGCCGCCCCCAAGCCCAGCCCGACACCCACCTGGGACGGCAGGACCCATCTCCTCGGTGACGGCTCGACCTCCTACACCGGCCCGCAACCCGGGCAGTTGAAGCCGGTGCCGCTCAAGCCCGGTGAGAAGCCGCCCCAGTTCGTCGTCTTCTCCTGGGACGGCGCCCTCGAGGGCGACGACCACCTCTTCTCGCACTACCAGGAGATGGCCAAGCAGTACGACGCCCACATGACCTTCTTCCTCACCGGTATCTACCTGCTGCCCAAGAGCAAGAAGTCCCTCTACCAAGGCCCGATGCACTCACCCGGCGACGCCGCCATCGACTACGCCACCGACGAGCACATCCGCACCACCCTGGAGCAGCTCCGCCTGGCCTACCAGCAGGGCAACGAGATAGGCACCCACTTCAACGGCCACTTCTGCGGCAAGAAGGGCGGCGGCGACTGGTCCGTCGCCCAGTGGAAGAGCGAGATCGACCAGTTCTACCGCTTCGTGGAGAACTGGAAGACCAACACCGGCTACAAGGACGTTCCCGCGCTGCCCTTCGACTTCAAGAAGGAGGTCACCGGCGGGCGCGCTCCCTGCCTGGAGGGCCAGCCGAACCTGCTGAAGGCCATCAAGGACTACGGCTGGCGCTACGACGCGAGCTCCCCGGGCGACTTCCAGATATGGCCCACGAAGAAGAACGGCATCTGGGACTTCCCGCTGGAGATGCTCCCGTACGAGAACGGCAAGTTCCAGGGCCTGTCGATGGACTTCAACTTCCTCTACAACCAGTCGGGCGGCGAGACGCACGGCGATCCGTCGAAGTACGCCCAGTGGCAGCAGATGACCGTCGACTCCTACATGGCCGGCTTCAACCGTGTCTACTACGGCAGCCGGGCCCCGCTGTTCGTCGGCAACCACTTCGAGGACTGGAACGGCGGCATCTACATGAAGGCCATCGACCAGGTCATCCCGAAGATCTGCACCAAAAAGGGCGTCAAGTGCGTGTCCTTCAAGGAGCTGTCCGACTGGCTCGACGCACAAAAGCCGCAGACCCTCGCCGCGCTGCGCAGCCTCGACCCCGCCCAGTCGCCGGACTGGTCGCAGGTCGTCAAGTGACCGGCGCACCAAGCCGATTCCACTTGTGCAACTCCCTTCACATCCACCACATCAGGCATGCAAAGATGCTCCATCCCGGTAGGTGTACCGGCGAAAAGGGGAACACCATTGAAATCTAGAAGACTGAGCCGCAAGGGGCGCCGCGCGACCATAGTCACGGCTGCGGCTGCCTCGGTGGTCGCAGGCGTGGCTCTGGTGCCGAACTGGAGCGCGGGCGCCGCGGTCACCAACGACCCGACGGTGGACGCGGCCACCAAGGCGACCTTCCAACGGCTGGCCGACGCGGTCTTCACCGACCGCACCCAGGCCCTGGTGGACGGGGCCGGCGGCGCCAGGACGCGGCACGCGTCCGGCTTCTCCGGGTCCGTCCGCCTGTCCGGCGGGCAGAACCGCGAGCAGAGCTCCGCCCTCGGCGAGCTGCGCGCCCGCAGGACCCGCCTCGCCAAGCTCGGCGAGAAGTACAGCGCGGGCAGCACGAAGGTCACGCTCGACGCCACCCAGGTCAACGGCCGGCGCGCCAAGGTCGCCGTCACCGAGACCACCACGCTGAGCTACAAGAAGCCCGCGGCGGGCAGCCCGAAGACCACGGGGTTCCAGGCCCACCACGAGCTGACCTTCAAGGCCGACCGCGACGGGGACTGGCAGCTGACCGGCATCCGCGACACGGACGACGGCTACCTCGCCGTGAACCAGGTCGCCACGCCGTCGGTCGCCAAGGTGAGGACGACCGCCGACGACGGCCCGCCCGACGCGCCCCGCGCGGCCACCAGCTGGCCCGCCGCGGCCAATCCGAAGAACCTCACCGGCGGCGCCTACGACTACAAGGCCATGGTGGCGTACGCGACGAAGTACTGGTCCCACTACAACCCGGACTACCCGAACTACAACGGGGAGGCCGACGGCGGTGACTGCACCAACTTCGTCAGCCAGTCCCTGAAGGCGGGCGGCTGGAAGCACGTCCCCGGCTACACGAACGACTTCCACAAGTGGTTCGGCAACGCCGACATCCAGTCGGACTCGTTCGTCGGCGTCAACGAGTTCTCCTGGTTCGCCCTGTCCTCCAAGCGCGTCACCCCGCTCGCCAACGTCTACCAGGCGAACCTCGGTGACGTGATCCAGATGGACTTCAACCGGGACGGATCCAAGGACCACACGATGATCGTCACCTACCGCGACCGCTACGGCGTGCCGTACGTGACGTACCACTCCACGAACACCTACAACAGGTCGGTGGCCAGCCTGGTCGCGTCGTACCCGAACGCGTACTACTACGCCTACCGCACCTGATCCGGTCCGGTCGGTACCGGCGCGGGACGGCTCACTCCGTCCCGCGCTCGTCGGGGTGGCGGGCCCGGTAGTACGGGTTGTCGTGCGGCAGGGTCGAGCCGACCCGGCCGTACATGCCGAAGGTCATCAGCAGCAGGCCCACGATGAAGCTGAAGAACACGTTCTGGATCTTGAACGCCAGGAAGTTGTAGTTGCTGTCCAGCAGGCCGAGGGTCAGGAAGCCGGCCAGCAGGAACAGCACCCCGAACACCATGTTCAGCGTGGACGCCACGTTCCCGCCGATCACCATGCCCGCGAGCAGGATCGCCCCGACGACGATCGACAGCACACTCAGTGTGCCGTTGCTGTTCAGCCCGGCGACGCTGTTACCGCCGGTGCCGAAGAAACCGATGTGGTTGATCAGACCCAGGATGCCGAACGCGACGAGGAAAGCGCCGATCAGGCCCGCGCCGATCCGGTAGACCGTGTTGAGCCTGTGGTCGACGGGCAGATGCTCGTCGAACCGGATCCGCCGTCGCTGCGTGTGCACCGTGTGTGTGGCCATGTCCGCCTCCCTCGGGCGCTAGCGGAGGCCGTCCGTCCATCCAATATCCGCCCGGTCCCGCTCACCCGGCAACACGTCCGTGCGGCACCTGGCCCTGTGCGGATACGGGTCCGTCCCCCTATCCGTCCCCCTAGGGGGTCGCACCCCTCTCCTCCCGGATCTGCGCCACCACCCGAGCGGCGGTCTGCCGCACCGCGTCCGTCTCGGTCAGGAAGTGCCAGTAATCGGGGTGCCGCCCCTGCAGGGAACCGATCGCCCGCTCCAGCCGCCCCACCGCCTCGTCCAGCGGCCCCGCATGCCGCGGGTCCGGGGTGGCACGGCCGGTCATCGCCAGCCGCTGGGCGTCCCGGATCGCGAACCGGGTCCGCTCGATCTCGGCCTGGGGATCCTTCTGCGTCTCGTTCAGGCGCCGCAGCCGCTCACCCGCGGCCGACACGGCCTCGTCGGTGGCGTTCAGCAGGGCCCGCACCGTCGACAGCAGCGAGGTGGCGTCCGGCCAGTGCTGGGCGTCCCGCGCCTCCTGCGCCTCGCGGAGCTTCAGCTCGGCCTGCCGTACGTTGTGCGCGGCCTGCTCGGGGACCTGCTGCAGGTCCTGCCAGCAGGCCGCCGCGAACCGGCGCCGCAGCTCGCTCAGCACCGGGTCCACCTGCCCGGCCCGGGTGGTCAGCGCCTGGGCCCGGGTGCGCAGGCTGACCAGCCGGTGATCGATCTCGGCCGCCTTCTCCGGCAGCCGCTCGGCCTCGGCCCGGATCGCCCCGGCCTCCCGCTGCACCCGCTCGGCCCGCTCCAGGGTCTGCTGCACCCCGTGCTGTCCGGCGCCCTGGTTCAGCCTGGTCAGCTCGGGGGAGAGGGCGGCGAGCCGCCCGGCCAGGTCATCGGCGCGCAGCCCCTGCTCCCGTACGGCGTCCAGGGCGTTGCTCGCGCCCAGCAGCGCCTGCCGGGCCCGCTCCACGGCGGGAGCCAGCCGGGCCAGCTGGGTCTCGGCCGTGCCGAGCAGCGGCCCGAGCGATGTGCCGAAACGGTCCAGCTCCTGTTTGACCCGGACCAGTTCGTCCCTGGCGGAGGTCAGCTCCGTACGCGCCCGGGAGGCCGCCGAGGCCTCCAGGTCGTCCCGGTCGAGGTCATGGGCGTCGACGGCCTGGATGTACCGCTGGCTGACCTCGTCGATCCGCTGCCCGAGCGCCGCGAAGTCGGTGGCGGCACGCCGGGCGGCGGGGGAGTCGTCCACCGCCGTGATCGTCTCGATGGAGATCCTCAGGTCCCGCTGGGCGGTGTCCAGTTCGTAGAACGCGGTCGCAGCGGCGTCCTTCGCGGCCTGCGCCTCGGCTCGCTGGCTCTCCGCCCGGCCGCCGAACCAGCGCCGGGTGCCGCCGCCGGCGAACGCGGCGGGCAGGGCGAGCGCGGCCAGCACCGGCAGGCTCATCAGGGTGAGGGTGTCGCGCAGAGCCGTGGACCCGGCCCGGGTCCGAACGGCCGACGGCGGGTACGACCGCGTCGCTGGCGTGCCCGGTGTCGCCGTCACATCCCTCTCCCGTGCCGTGGTTCGCCGTGGGTGCTGTCATTCTCGCACCCGTCACAGACGAAGACACGGGCCGGTCAGTTCGGGTTCCGCACCGTGACCTTCCCGTTCGAGGACTCGGCGGTCACGCGGTGCGGGCTCCGGTCGCGCTGCGACACCCCCACCGACACCGCCCCGTTGTCCGACTCGGCCTTTACGTGGTACTCGGAGCGGGGCAGGGTCACCGTCACCTCTCCGTTGTCGCTGTGGGCGTTCACCATGTCCGGGACGGCACCGAGTTCGAGGTCCACCGCGCCGTTGCTGTCCTCGGCCCGCACCCGGCGCGAGGTGACCGACGCCCGGACCGCGCCGTTGTCGGACCGCAGGTCCAGTGGCCCCGACGAGTCGGTGACGTGCACGTCACCGTTGCTCGTACGGATGCCGAGCGCGGCCGTGAACCCGCTCGCCCGCACGCTCCCGCTCCCGTCGACGACCTTCACCCCGAGTTCGGACGGCACCTCGACGCGGTAGCGGGCCGAGCAGTCGGCGAACAGCCCGGAGCAGTGCTCCCGCAGCACCAGCCGGTCGCCGTCGAGCGACCAGGTGAGCTCCGGCCCGCTGCCGATGGCCACCGACCCCTGGAACCACCGGGTGACCTCGACCGCGCCCGTCTTGTTCCCCCGCGCGGCGACCAGCTCGATCGCCGCGTTGTCGGAGTCGACGGTGAGCGTGCGCCCGTGCAGCGCGAAGGAGCGGTGGTCCGGGTGCTTGTCGTCGTCCGCCGAGGCACCACAGGCACTGAGCCCGGCGACGAGTACACCGGTGCCCAGGGCTATGACGGCAGCGCGGACGGAAACGGAACGGGCCATGACGAGTTCTCCCCCTAGGCGGTCTGCGACGACCGTAAATGATCTGGGCGAGGACCGTGATCCTGCCAGCTCCCCGACCGGGGGTGGGGTTAACCCCCGTACCGGCCCCGCTGTGACCCGGCGTTACGGGTTTGCCGTGCACCGGTCCGGGCAAGGTAGGCTGTCGACTCGTCCTGGGTGCACAGCCCGGGTGTCCGGGTGCGTAGCTCAGGGGTAGAGCGCCTGCCTTACAAGCAGGATGTCGGCGGTTCGAAACCGTCCGCGCCCACCAGCAGCAAAGCCCCCGGCCGTGTGGCCGGGGGCTTTGGCGTTCCCGAAGGCGCCGGCGCCGGAAGGCGCTGTCATTCCTCCCCGCCCGGCCGCTCGCGGGCGTGCTTCAGCTGGGTGCGGGCGTCCACGCGGTCCGCCGCCGCGACCTCGGCCCAGAAGCGGTGCGTGCTGACGAACACCGCGAGTTCGTGCTCGCGCCGGCGCAGCTTCTCCACCTCGGCCTGCTCGTCCGCCGTCCAGCCGGGAGAGGCGGGCCGCTCCATCTTGCGCCAGCCGTGGTCGTCACTGAAGCCGTCCATCGGCTCCACCGACCACGGCAGGCGCTTGAGCAGGGCCGACAGCTCGGCCCTGACCTGATGCAGCTCCTCCTGACCGGCGAGGAGGTCACTGGGGAATTCATAGGTCGCAGCCACGCGACAATGCTACGCCTGTTCGATTTTGGGAGGCGAGCTCCTTCCTGAGGTTCAGGGGAGGTTCAGCCGAACGAGTGGCCGGCCGCGCGCAGCTCGCTCACCAGGCGGGCCGTCACCGGAGTCGGTACGCCGTGCCGGCCGGCCGCCCGCAGCAGGGCCCCGCCGATGGCGTCGAGTTCGAGGGGGTGGCCCGCCTCGGCGTCGCGCTGCATGGACGACTTGGCGCCGGGCGGGAAGGCGTCGTACCGCGCCAGGGCCTGGGCCGGATCGGCGGGGGCGCCGCAGGCGCGGCTGACCGAGGTGGTCTCGGCGACCAGGGACTCCAGTTCCGCGCGGTGCCGGGTGCGGGCCTCGCCGAGCGGGAGGCCGTACCGGGTGGTGAGGAGCGCGAAGGGGGCGAGGAACGCCATCTTGGCCCACAGGGCCGCCGTCTCGTCCCCGGCCACGCGCGCGGTCGTACCGGCCGCGGTGAGATCGGCGGCGAGGGCGTCCAGACGGGCGCGGGGCACACCGTCCCCGGCGAGGTCGATCTCCGTGAACGGGCTGCCGTGCTCGATCACCCCCGGGGCGGCACGGGTGGACTCCACACGGATCACCGCCGGGGCGACCCGGTCGGGGCGGTAGCGGGCGCGCAGCCGCGCGGGGTGTTCGACGCCGTTCAGGAGCGGTACGACGAGGGCGTCGCCGAGGGTGCCGGGCGGCACCCGGACGAGCGCGGCGTCGAGCGCGGTGTGCTTGACGGCGATCAGGCAGGCGTCCACCGGTTCGCGCAGCTCGGTGTCCGCCTCGACGCGGGCGGTGAAGTCACCGAACTGGGAGCTGCGGACGGTGATTCCGGTACGCCGCAGGGTGTCGGCCGTACGGTCCTGGGCCAGGCAGATGACGCGGTGGCCGGAGCGGGAGAGCAGGGCGGCGAGGAGGCCGCCGATGCCGCCGGGGCCGAGCACGGCCACGGTGTTGTCGGTCGCCATGAGGCTGTTCCTTTCGAGGGTCGGCCCCGGGGTTCGGTGGCCGCCTTGTGCGCGATCATCGCAGGGGCGTGCTGCGTGCGTGAGACTGGGGGCATGTGCCGGAGTATCAAGACGCTGCGTCCGCCCGTCCTGCCCGACGAGGCCACGGACGAGGACATCCACGCCGCCGCGCTGCAGTACGTGCGGAAGGTCTCGGGCTTCCGCGCCCCCGCCGCGCACAACCGCGAGGCCTTCGACCGCGCGGTGGCCGCCGTGGCCGAGGCCACGGCCGAGCTGCTCGGCGGGCTCGAGGTGCGGGGGCGGGCGGTCAGGAGCGCGGGGTGACGCGGGGCCGTGTGAGGTCTCTCATAGGGGTGCGCCCACGCGGAGGTGCCACTGCGGCGCCCGATCCGCGGTGCGCGGACGGGGAGTTGCCCACCGGGGGGCCGCGACCGCGGGCGGCCGGTCATGTGCGGAGCGCGTCCGGTCCACCGGTCCGTCCCGTGCCCATGACCTGACAGCCCGTCAAGAAGCCGTCTCCCCAAGGCGGTCGGACCCGTGTGCTACTCGCGGAAGGGTGCCGCGAACTGGGCTGAATCCCATGGCCAAATGTTGAACTTGCAAGCATTGATTAGGTTCCCCTAACCTGGAGCTCCATTCGGTACCGCCGCCCCCATGACCGGCCACCCACACGTCCCCGGCCGGCCCGACCGACACCGAAGAGGAGAACCCCCTCAATGACCGCACGCCTCAACTCCGCTCAGCCCTATGTCCTCGGGCTCTTCCGCATCGTCGTGGGCCTGCTCTTCGCCGTGCACGGCGCCGCCTCGCTCTTCGGCGTCCTCGGCGGCGCCATGGGCACCCACGGCGGCACGATCCCGTCCGGCACCTGGCCCGGCTGGTACGCGGCCGTGATCCAGCTGGTCGCCGGCGGCCTGGTGCTCCTCGGTCTCGGCACCCGCGGCGCCGCGCTGATCGCCTCCGGCTCGATGGCCTACGCCTACTTCGACGTCCACCAGCAGGCCGCGCTGTGGCCCATCCAGAACGGCGGCGAGCTGTCGGTCCTGTTCTGCTGGGCGTTCCTCATGCTGGTCTTCACCGGCTCCGGCGCCTTCGGTCTGGACCGGCTCGTCGGCCGCCGCACGGCCGGGGCCGACAGGTCCGCCGCGGAGCAGACCCCGATAGCGGCCTGACCCGCGCGCCCCCCGACCGCCACGAGGGCCGCGCACGGCGCCCTTCCCCGCGAGGGGGAAGGGCGCCGTCCCGGGTCCGGCCGGGTCCGGCCACGGCTTTCTGCGCGTGATCCCCTTTTCACCCCCCGGGCCCCTCCTGTCACACCCCCGGCGTACGCTGTATGGCTGTCAACGGGGGAGCAACGGGAGTAGTCGTGTTCGAGAGTGTGGGGGCGCTGGCCACCGGACCATGGATCTATGCCGCGGTGGTCGTGTCCGTGCTGCTCGACGTGTTCGTGCCGGTGCTGCCGAGCGGCGTGCTCGTCATCACGGCGGGTACCGCGGCGGCGGCGGGCTCGGGCGCGGCGGCCGGCCGGGTCCCGCACGACGTGCCAGACCTGCTGGCCCTGATCCTCTCCGCCGCCACCGCCTCGGTCCTCGGCGACCTGGTGGCCTACCGCCTGGCCTGGCGGGGCGGTGAGCGACTGGACCGGGCGATCGCCCGGTCCCGGCGGCTGACCACCGCGCAGGAACGTCTCGGCGATGCCCTGGCCCGGGGTGGCGGTGCGCTGGTCGTGCTCGCCCGCTTCGCCCCCGCCGGCCGCTCGGTCGTCTCCTTCTGTGCGGGCGCCGCGCACCGCCGCGCCCGCGACTTCGTCCCCTGGTCCGCCCTGGCCGGACTCTCCTGGGCCGCGTACAGCGTCGCCCTCGGCTACTACGGCGCCCAGTGGCTCGGTGCGACCTGGCTCGCCACGGGTGTCTCCTTCGCGGCCCTCTTCGCCGCGGGCGCGGCGGCGGGATACCTCATGCGCCGCCGCCCCGTTTCCTGAGGCGCCGCCCGGCGGGGTCAGCAGTTCGCCAGGTCCTTCGTCAGGGCCGCCTTCTCGGCGGAGTCGACCGAGAGGTCGTAGTAGTACTTCACCTGGACCCACGCGCGGACGTAGGTGCAGACGTAGGCGGACCGGGACGGGATCCAGGTCGAGGGGTCCTGGTCGCCCTTGGCCTGGTTCACGTTGTCGGTGACGGCGAGGAGCTGGGGGCGGGTGACGTCGTTGGCGAAGGCCTGCCGCTGGGCGGTGGTCCACTTGCTCGCCCCGGAGTCCCAGGCCTCGGCGAGCGGCACGAGGTGGTCGATGTCGACGTCGGACGGGGAGGTCCAGGTCGCGCCGTCGTACGGGGAGTACCAGCTGCCGCTGGTGGCCTTGCAGTCGGAGTCGGTGACGACGTTCGTGCCGTCCCGCTTGAGGATCCACTCGCGGGTGTTGCAGGTGCCGGAGACGGTGATCCAGGTCGGGAACTTGTCGCGGCTGTAACCGGTGCGGTTCTCGGTGGCGACCGTGAGGTGGGAGAGGTAGCCGCGGGCGGTCGCGCCGCTGACCGGCGTGGGAAGGGCGGCGGAGGCGCTCGGCGAGTCGAGCAGGGCGGCGGAGGCCATGAGGCCGGTGAGAGCGGCGAGTATGCTCAGCCGTCGACGCGCGTAGAACCTGGACATGCGGGAACTCCCTTGTGGGGTAGGGGTGTTGGGCGCGAGCGAGGGAATGCTCGCGAGCCCGTGTTGCCACGGGGTGAGCGCTCGGTAAGAAGCTAATGACGTGTACATGACACGGCAAGGTTCGCGCGCGGTTCGGGGGCGAACCTTCACATCCCGTACGATGGGGAGCGCAGAAGGGGAGTAGCTCTTCGCCGGACCGTCGACATACTGCTCAGCCAGGCTGGGCCGGCGCCCGGGGGCGGACCATCGGGTCTTTCGAGGACCGCCGGCGAGACCTTCGGCAAGCAGTGCACGTCCGTGTCCCCGCGACGCGGACGCCGAGTGCGCTGCCGTGCCGAGGTGTCATCGCGTGACGTACCGCACTCTCGGTGGGGCAGCCCCGACCGATTGAGGAATCTTGATCAGCATCACCGTGACGGCGCTCGTCTTCGGCGTCATCTTCCTCGCCGAACTGCCGGACAAGACCGCGCTCGCCGGCCTCGTCCTCGGCACCCGCTACCGCGCGAGCTACGTCTTCGCCGGCGTCGCCGCCGCATTCCTGCTGCACGTCGTGCTGGCCGTCGCGGCCGGCAGCGTCCTGACCCTGCTGCCGCAGCGGCTCGTGCACGCTCTCACCGGCGTTCTCTTCCTCGGCGGTGCCGCGATGCTGCTGCTGAAGAAGGACGGGGGCGAGGAGGAGATCAAGAAGCCCGCCGACCAGTCCTTCTGGAGGGTGGCGGGCACGGGCTTCACGCTCATCCTGGTCGCCGAGTTCGGTGATCTCACCCAGATCATGACCGCCAACCTCGCCGCCCGCTACGACGACCCGGTCTCCGTCGGTCTCGGCGCGGTGCTCGGTCTGTGGGCCGTCGCCGGGCTGGGCATCGTCGGCGGAAAGGCCCTGATGAAGCGGGTGCCGCTGCGGCTGATCACGCAGATCGCGGCGCTGCTGATGCTCGCGCTCGGCGCGTGGAGCCTGTACGAGGCGGTGGCGGGCTGAGTGCGATCGGCCGGGGGTGGTGGCGGACCCGCTCCGGGTTTTGTACCGTGGAGGAACAAAGTGGCTCCCGCCCGTTTACCCTGACCGGCGGGCGGGGCCGCCTTGTCCCTGTCCCCGGGGGCCCTTCCCCACGGGGTCCTCTCCCCTCCGGAGCCTCCTGGAGCTGCCGATGACGGCCACCGCCACGTCCACCGTGCTCACCGCCCGCGCCCTCCTGCTCGACATGGACGGCACCCTCGTCAACTCGGACGCCGTCGTCGAGCGCATCTGGCGGCGCTGGGCCGAGCGGCACGGGCTGGACGGCGACGAGGTGATGAAGGTCGTCCACGGGCGGCAGGGACACGCCTCCATGGCGGTACTGCTGCCCGAGCGGTCCGTGGAGGAGAACCTCGCCGACAACGCCCGCATGCTCGCGGAGGAGACCGCCGACACCGACGGCGTGGTCGAGATCCCCGGCGCCGGCGCCTTCCTCGCCTCCCTCCGCGGTCTTCCGCACGCCCTGGTGACCTCCGCCGACGTTCCGCTGTCCAGCGCCCGTATGCGGGCGGCCGGGCTGCCGCTGCCGGAGGTCCGGGTCACCGCCGAGTCGGTCGGAGCGAGCAAGCCCGACCCCGAGGGCTTCCTGAAGGGCGCGGCCGAGCTGGGCGTGGATCCGGCCGACTGTGTGGTCTTCGAGGACTCCGGTGCGGGTATCGCGGCGGGGCGCTCCGCGGGTATGACGGTGGTCGGGGTCGGGCCCCGGGCCGGTGCCCATGCCCCGGACGTCACCGTGCCGGACCTCACGCGGGTGCGCGTGGAGGTGGCGGGAGGCGGGGTCCTCCGGCTGCGCATCGGCTGACCCGGCCCCCGCTCGACCCGGACCCGCCGTCGGCCCGGCCCCCCGTTGGGGCCCGGGCGGTCTGTCCTCACCCGTCTGCCGGGCTGACCGAGTCGGACGGGCTCGGCGTCTCCGCCTCCAGGCTCTTGCGGGTCGCCGGGCCGTACGTGCCGAGGGTGTCGCCCTGGATGCCGCGGGCCAGTTGATAGGTGCGTACGGCGTCCTCCACCGAGCGGGTGAAGATCCCGGTGATCCGGTCGGCGTAGAGGTCCAACCGCCTCAGCCGCTGCTGGAGTTCGGTCACCTCCGGGCCGCGGTCGCCGCGTTGCAGCACCGGGGTGACCGCCGGCGTGGCCCGTGGGGTGGCGGAGGCCGTCATGGGTGCGGTGGGCGAGGCCGGGTGGGACGTTTCGGCGGAGGCGGACGGTGTCGGCGAGGGGGTCGGTGTCGCCGACGGGGCCGGACGGCTCGCCGGCGCGGAGGGCGACGGCGGGGGCGGGGGCGGGCTGGGGACGGCGGGGGAGGAGGGTGCCGTCGGTGACGACGGGCCCGGCGTGCTCACGTCGGGGACGCTCTCCCTGACCTCCTGGGCGGCTTGGTCCCGGGACGGGGTGTGGTACGAGAACAGCCCGCTCGCGAACCCGGCCACCGCCACGACGGCCACGCTCGCCCCCGCGACGGACGCCAGGACGGTACGACGCGACCGCCGCCGTTCCGTACCGGCGGCCCCTGGCTCCGCCGCACCGGGCCGGTCACCTCCACCAGCGCCGCCAGGCCCACCGGTCCCACCGGTCCCCCCAGACCTGCCAGGTCCCCCAGGCCCCACACGCCCCGTGCCGTCCGCGTCCCGGCCGGTCCGGTCGGCCCCGCTTGCCCCAGCGTCCTCGAACATGCGGAGATCGGCCATGCTCGGCAGGGGCACGGTGGCCTCGGTGGCCGGTACGGGGTGCGTCTGCGCGTCGGGTGGCGCGGTGGGTGCGGCCGGTGCCGAGTGGGGTTCCTCCACCTCCACGTACGGTCGGATCCGCAGCGGGTCGAAGTCCTCCGCCGCTGCCGCCTCGGCCGAGCGTGTCTCGCGCAGGGTCTCGGCGGCGCGCTCGGTGCAGTCGCAGGACGGGCTGTGGTCCGGTTCCCTCGGCGCCCCGCACTCCGGGCAGCCAGGGCCCCCGGGACCTTCGGAATCAGTCATGTGTTCGTCCCTCCCCTCACGAACTTCCGAGACTATGCGCACCTTCTCCACATCCCTCGTCGGAAACGCGGGACTCAACAGGCCATAAACGGTGACACCGACCACGATGGAAGGTGCACCCGAGCCCGGGAGGTCTCCATGGCCCTGGACACGCACGGCGCGGAGAAGGAGGCGCAGGCCGCCGAGCACGTCTCCGGCAATGTGTTCGTCTCGATCGGCGCCCTGCTCCTCGGGCTGCTCCTCGCCGCGCTCGACCAGACGATCGTGTCGACGGCCCTGCCCACCATCGTCAGCGACCTCGGCGGTCTCGAGCACCTCTCCTGGGTGGTCACCGCCTATCTGCTGGCCTCGACCGCCGCGACCCCGCTGTGGGGCAAGCTCGGTGACCAGTACGGCCGGAAACGGCTGTTCCAGACCGCCGTCGTCATCTTCCTCGCCGGCTCGGCGCTGTGCGGCACGGCGCAGGACATGCCCCAGCTGATCGGCTTCCGCGCGCTGCAGGGACTGGGCGGCGGCGGGCTGATGGTGCTGTCCATGGCGATCGTCGGCGACATCGTTCCGCCGCGGGAACGCGGCCGGTACCAGGGGCTGTTCGGGGCCGTGTTCGGGGCGGCCAGTGTCCTCGGGCCGCTGCTCGGCGGGCTGTTCACCGAGCATCTGAGCTGGCGCTGGGTCTTCTACGTCAACCTGCCCGTCGGTGTGGTCGCGCTCGCCGTGATCGCCACCGCCCTGCAGATCCCGCGCCGCACCGCCCACCACGTCATCGACTACCTGGGCACGGTCCTCATCGCCGCCGTCGCCACCTGCCTCGTCCTGGTCGCCTCCCTCGGCGGTACGACCTGGGCCTGGGGGTCGGCGCAGATCATCGGGCTCGCCGGGTTGGGCCTGCTGCTGGCCGTGGCGTTCGTCGTCGCCGAGCGGCGGGCCGCCGAACCGGTCCTGCCGCTGAAGCTGTTCGGCATCCGCACCTTCACCCTCGCCGCCGTCATCAGCTTCATCGTCGGCTTCGCCATGTTCGGCGCGATGACCTATCTGCCGACCTTCCTGCAGGTCGTGCACGGCATCTCGCCGACCCTGTCCGGTGTGCACATGCTGCCCATGGTGGCCGGCCTGCTGCTGTCCTCCACGATCTCCGGGCAGATCGTCAGCCGCACCGGCCGCTGGAAGGTCTTCCCGCTCGCCGGCACCGCCGTCACCACCCTCGGCCTGCTCCTGCTGCACCGGCTGGACGAGCACAGCTCCACCGCCCGGATGAGCGTCTGCTTCTTCGTCTTCGGGCTGGGCCTCGGCCTGGTCATGCAGGTGCTCGTCCTCATCGTGCAGAACGCCGTGTCGTACGAGGACCTCGGCGTCGCCACCTCCGGCGCGACCTTCTTCCGCTCCATCGGCGCCTCCTTCGGCGTGGCCATCTTCGGCACGGTCTTCGCCGGCCGCCTCGGCGACAAGCTCGCCGCTGCGATCCGGGGCGTGGGCCTGCCGCCCGGCGTCTCCGTGAACACCCTCAAGTCCGACCCGCGGGGCATCGCCGCCCTGCCGCCCGCGCTGCGCCCGGCGGCCCTGCACGCGTACGCGTCCGCCATCACCGACGTCTTCCTCTACGCCGCCCCCGTCGCCGCCGTCGGCTTCGTGCTGGCCTGGTTCCTGAAGGAGGACCGGCTGCGCGGCTCGGTCACCGCGCCGGACGTCTCCGAGACCATCCCGCCCAACCCGGTCGAGCGGTCCTCCTACGACGAGTGCTGCCGGGCCCTGTCCCTGCTCGGCACCCGCGAGGGCCGCCGCGAGGTCTACGAGAAGATCACCGAACGCGCCGGGTACGACCTGCTGCCCGCCGCCAGCTGGATGCTGCTGCGCATCCGCAAGTACGGCTCGGTGGAGCCGGGCGTGCTCGCCGAGCGCAGCCCGGTCCCGATCGAGGCCGTCCTCGCCGCCGCCCGTCAGGTCGAGGAACGGCGTCTCGCGGAACGCCGGGGCCTGGACCTGTATCTGACCGCGTCCGGCCGCGAGGTCGCCGAGCACCTCGCCAAGGCCCGCGAGGAGTCCCTCGCCGAACTCCTCGGCGACTGGTGGGAGCCCGGCCGCTCGACCGACCTGACGCGGCTCGTCAGGGAACTCACCGGCGAACTGTGCGGCACCGACCGCGAACGCCCGCACAAGGCGGCCGGTGCGAGGGTCAGCTGACCGGGAGCTCCTTGCGGAACCAGTGCTCGGCGTAGACGTCGTCGTTGTGCGGGCCGGTCTCCGTGTAGCCGAGCCGGGCGTACAGGGCGCGGGCCTCGACCAGGTCGCCGCGGGTGTCGAGGACCAGCCGGCGGGCGCCGAGGGCGCGGGCGGCCTGCTCGGCGGCGGCCACCAGCAGCGGGGCCCCGCCCCTGCCCCGCAGGTGCTCGCACACGAACACCCGGGTCAGTTCCGCCGTGTCCGGCTCCAGCAGCCGTACCCCCGCCGAACCGGCGGGCTCGCCGTCGTACCGCCCGACGAGCAACTGCCCGGTGGGCGGCGCGAGTTCGGCCCCGCTCGTGGCGGCGATCCCCCGTTCCAGCTCGTCCGGGTCGGTGCGGCGGCCCTCGTGCAGCAGGTACCAGCGGTCGCTGACCTCCGTGTAGTACGCCCGCCACAGCCCGGCCGCGACCGGCGAGTCGTGCGGTTCCGGAGTGATCGTCCACGTCATGCCGGACATTGTCGGCGACCGGGGCCGCGCCGCCGAGCGGATTTCCGCAGACTGTCCGCTGTGAACCGCACCGACCGCCTCTACGCCCTCGTCGAGGAGCTGCGCGCCGCCGCTCCCCGTCCCCGCAGCGCCCGCGCGCTCGCCCGGCGCTTCGAGGTCAGCATCCGCACGATCGAGCGCGACCTGGCCGCGCTGCAGCAGTCCGGGCTGCCCATCCACGCCGAGCCGGGCCGCAGCGGCGGCTACGTCCTGGACCGCGACCGCACCCTGCCGCCGCTGACCATCACCCCGGCCGAGGCGACCGCCCTCGCCGTCGGGCTGCACGCCCTCGCCGGCACGCCGTTCGCGGCGGACGCGCGCAGCGCGCTGCACAAGGTGCTGGCCGTGCTGCCGGAGCGGGAGCGGCGGGCGGCGGCCGAGCTGACCGGGCGGGTGCGGCTGCTCGTCCCGGCGGCCCGACCGGCGCCGCCCGCCGGACCGGTCGTGCCCGCCGCGCTGCGGGAGGCGCTGACGGCGGGCCGGGTGCTGCGCCTGGAGTACGCCGACGCCGCGGGCCGGGTCACCGCCCGGGACGTGGAACCGCTGGGCTTCCTGGGGGGAGCGGAGCACTGGTATCTGGCCGGCTGGTGCCGGCTGCGGGGCGCGCCGCGCGGCTTCCGCCTGGACCGGGTGCGTGCGGCGACGGCCCTGGACGAGCGGACCCCGCACCGCGCCGTCGACCTCGCCGCCCTCGACACGCTCGGCTCCGACGTCGTACCGCTCGACGCGGCGACCGTGATGTGACGGCAATCACCGACAGGGGGCTGTCGCGGGCGGGCGGGAGGCTGGTCCCCATGACAACGACTTCCGACACCAGCCACCGCATGCCGACCCCCGCGACCGGTATCGCCCTCTTCGACCGCTGGACCGCCCTGTGGAACGGCGACTTCAGCGACCCGGAGGCCTTCCTCGCCCCCGGCTTCCGCATCCGCTTCGGCAACGACCCCGCCAACGCCGCCACCGACGAGGTGCGGGGCCCGGCCGGGATGGCCGCGTACGTCCGGGACTTCCGTGCGCGCCGTCCCGGACTGCGGTACGCCGTCGACGGGACCCCGCTGGTGGACACTGGTCTGGGCCGGGTCGCCTCCTGCTGGTACGTGACCCTGCCGGACGGCGTCCAGAAGAGCGGGATCGACCTGCTGGAGGTGGTGGACGGGCGGATCGCGGCGGTCTGGTCGGTGACCGGGCTGCGCCGCTTCGCCGACTGACCGCCGTTTGTGGCTCCCCTTCCGGGTGACCCGGAGAGGGGAGCCGGCCAGTGGGGCCGGTCCGATCGGAAGGCAACCATGTCCACTGGCATGATCGTGTTGATCGTGATCGTGGCGGTCGTGGTCGTCGGCGCGGCCGCCCTCCCGTTCCTGCGCGGCCGGGGCCGGCGCGGCGGTCCCGCCCTCAAGCGGCGCTTCGGGCCCGAGTACGAGCGCGCCGTGGCCCTGCACGACGGCGACGCCCAGGCCGCCGAACGGGAACTGACCGAGCGCCTCGAACGCCACGGCGACCTGCGGGAACGGCCACTGGACCCGGCCGGCCGCGCGCAGTACGCGGCCCGCTGGACGGCCGTACAGGAACACTTCGTCGACTCGCCGCGGCAGGCGGTGGCCGAGGCCGACCGGCTGCTCGCGGAACTCGCCGTCGCGCGCGGCTACCCGGACGGCGGGCACTACGAGGAGCAGCTCGCCGCCCTGTCCGTGCACCACGCCGACCACGTCGACGGCTACCGGCAGGTGCACCGGGTGGCCCGCTCCGGGGCGAGCAGCGCGGTGACCGAGACGGGCTCCGGGACGGAGGAGATGCGCTCGGCACTCGTCGGCGCCCGCGCCCTCTTCGACGACCTGACCCACCCCACCCAGGAAGCGGGCCGCCACCGCGCGACCCACGCCGGTACCCGCTCCCCCACCCCGTGGGCCCTGGACAAGGGCCGGCCGAAGGAGAGTTGACCGTCATGTCGGACAGGACGAGGGACCCCGGCGGCGAGCGCCCCACCGGCCGCTTCACCCAGCCACCGGACGAGGACTGGACACCGGAGGACGACACGGCACGCAGCCGCCGCACACCGCGGGAGCCCCTGCCGGAGGAACGGCTGCCCGGCGAGCCGCCCGGTTCGGCCGGCCCCGGCAGGGAGGGCCTGACGGCCGACGACCGCACCCCCGAGGACACCCCCCTGCACCCCCCGGGCCCGGCGGGCACCGGCACCCCGGCCGCCCGGACCCCTGACGGGGAACCGTCGCCGGCCACCCGGAGCGAGGCGGGGTCCGGGTTCGAGTCCGGGACCGAGGGCCTGCGGCCCGGCACGGAGGACCTGGCGTCCGGCGCGGGCGACACCGGGCCGGCGACGCGCGGCGCGATGCCCGGTGAGCCGGGGACGCCGGGCGAGGGATCCATGCCGGACGACGGGCTGGGGGCTCCGTTCTCCGGCCGGGTGGGTGCACGTGAGGCGCGCTCGACCGAGTCGCCGGCGTCGGACACCTGGCCCGCGGCACCCGGCGGTGGGACGGCTCCCGCGCCCTCCGGGGCCGGGGCTCCCCTGCTGGCGCACGAGGAGACCGATCGCTGGGAGCAGCGGATGCGGCAGCTGACCGCCGGGTTCGTGGACGAGCCGCGGAGTGCGGTCGAGGAGGCCGATCGGGCGTTGGCGGAGATCGTGGCACGCTTCGACGAGGCCGTGGACCGGCGGCGGCGCACGCTGCGCCGCTCCTGGGAGGCCTCCGAGGACCGCGGCCCGGGCTCCGAGACCGACACCGAGCAGCTCAGGCTGGCCCTGCGTGACTACCGGGAGCTGGCCGGGCGCCTGCTACACCTGTGACGGCCCCGGCACCCCGCCTTCGGCGGCGGCCCTGAGCCGCCGCCACTCCCGTACGACCTCCTCGACGTCGTACGGCTTCTTCCCCAGCGGAGGACCGGGCGGCGGCTTGAACATCATGTCCTTGATCTTGACGTTGACGTCCTCGATCAGCTTCCGGGCGATCCGCTCCGAGGGCGCCGCGTAGGCCGCCGCGAGGGTGTCCTCGGCCTCCTTGCGCAGGGCGAGGGAGGGCGGCAGCACGGACAGTCCCTCGCGCGCCATCTTCCGCTTGATCCACCACAGTTCGTCGTAGGCGGAGTCGAGTCCGGCGGGCAGCGGTTCCCCCGTGCCGGGCAGCCGCTCGAACTCACCGCGGTCCTGCGCGTCGCGGATCTCCTTGTCGACCCAGGACTCGAACGGCACACCCGGTGGCTTTCGCTCGGTCATGACCCCATTGTGCCGGACGCGGCCAGGCTGGGCGTTCTATCATGCGGCGGCGGGAAGCCAATCCGGCCGCCGCGCAAGGACGTCACAGGGGGAACGCGCGTGCTCGAACTCACCATGGCCACCGTCTCGGGGGAGGACGCCGGCGCCACGGCCGGCATGACGATGGCCGACGCGCCCAGCGAACCGGGCGCCGTGCTCCGGGTCGGCCGGGACGCGTCCGTGTGCCGGCTGGTCACCCCCGAGGACTGGCTGTTCGTCTCCCGGGTGCACCTGGAGTTCCTGTGCGGCCCGGAGGGCGGCTGGCAGGTGAGCTGGCTGCGCGGTTCCCAGGCCGACCCCTCCGCCGAAGTGCGGCTGGTGGTCGGTGAGTACGCGCAGACCGTCGGCTACGGCTCGACCGTGCGGCTGCCGCGCGGCGGGTCCGGTGAGATCGTCGTCCAGGACCGCACCGCGCCGCGCAGCGTCAACGTCGGCTTCTACCACGAGGTGTGAGCCGGGACCCGGGGACTGCTCACTCCAGGACCCGGGCCAGCGCGAAGCCGTCGTAGCCCTTGCTGCCGACCGTCTGGATCGCCGTACCGCTCAGCCTGGGATGGGAGGCGATCAGCTCGATCGCGGCCCGCGTGCCCAGGACGTCCGGCTCGGTGCTGCCCGCTTGGACGACCCGGCCGCCACGCACCACGTTGTCCACGACGATCAGGCTGCCGGTGCGGGTCAGCCGCAGCGCCCACTCCACGTAGTGCGCGTTGTTGGCCTTGTCGGCGTCGATGAACACCAGGTCGAACGGGGCCGGGTTCTCGTCGGCGAGCTTGGGCAGCGACTCCAGGGCCGGGCCCACCCGCACCTCCGCGATCCGGTCCAGGCCGGCCCGGGCGATGTTCCGGGCGGCCACCTCGGCGTGCTTGGCGTTGTACTCCAGCGAGATGAGTCTGCCGTCCTCGGGCAGCGCGCGGGCCAGCCAGATGGTGCTGTAGCCGCCGAGGGTGCCGATCTCCAGGATGTGCCGCGCGCCCTGCACCTGGGCGAGCAGCTGGAGGAACTTGCCCTGTGCCGCCGTCACGGCGATGTGCGGCAGTCCGGCGGCGTCGTTCTCCCGCAGGGCCGCCTGGAGCGCCTCGTCGTCGGGTGCCAGGTGACCGGTGAAGTACGCGTCGACGTCGTCCCAGAGCTGGGAGTCGCTCATGCTCCTGCTGCCTTTCCCGAGTGTCTGCCCTTCCCCCCCGCATCGTCTCAGCCGACGGGCGCCTACGGGGTGAGCGGCGGCGGAGGCTGTACGGGCGGCGGCGGAATCACCGGCCGCCGTGAGCGCCGTACGACGACCAGGGCGACGGCGGAGCCGGCCAGCAGCAGAACGCCGCCGACCGTGAGCAGCCAGGCCGGGATCCCGGCGACCTCGCGCAGCCGGTCGTCGTAGACCACCTGCTGGACCGGGGTGTCGGCGGCGGCCCGGCGCAGCTCGTGGTCGGCGAAGATGCGGTCGGGCTCGGGGAACCACTGGGTGAGCGCCGTCAGATACGGCGTCCCGGCGGCCAGCCGGCCCAGGCTGCTGCCGCCGTGCGGGCGCAGGCGTCCCGCGAAGACCACGCTGGGCTGGAGCCCGCCGATCGCCGAGCGTGTCCGCATGCGGTGCGCGGCGAGGACGTACAGACCGAGGGACTGCGGGCGGTTCGCCAGGCGGGACAGCCGCATCGGGTAGACCGGGGCGTCGGCGGCGAAGGTGAGGTGGATCGGGTCGAGTGCGCCGTGCAGTGCGGTGCCGGCCGTGTCCGGGGCGAGCCGGACGGCCACGTACTCCCAGTGCCGGTCGACGTACGGCTGCAGGGCCCGCTTCAGGCGGGCGGGCAGCGAGAAGCCGTGGGTGTGCAGCCAGTCGCCGAGGGCGGCCGGGTCGGTGGCGGTCAGCCGTGCCACGTCGAAGGGGCCGAGCCGCTGCCGGTCGACCACGCCGACGGCGCCGCCGGGCTTGGCCGCGCCGTCGCCGTTGAGGCCGCGACCGTCGAAGGGCCAGTCGCCGTTCTGCGGCCAGAAGTGGTACCGCGTGCGGTGGACCGGCTGGATGGCCTCGGCCAGCTGGTCGAAGAGGGCGGGGTCGCCGAGGCGGACGCCGGCGCGGTGCGGGACGGGCATGATCCAGGCGGCGTGCCGCGCGTCGCCGTTCACCGTCAGCCGCATCACGATCTGCTCCTGGCGGCCGTCCCAGCGCAGTACGGACTGCTCGTCGGCGACGGATATCCGGGCCGACGGGTCCGGCACCATCGCTCCGCACCCGCAGGCGTAGGCCGGAGCGATGAGCCAGCTCAACTGAATGCCGAGGAGCGCGAGAACCAGGGTGACCATACGGGCGCGGGCTTGTTTCACAGGGCAACAGACGGCACCGGGGTGTCAACGGTTCCGGCACCGGGCGGCGTCCTGAAGGGGCGCGGGGCCGTACCCGGAAGCCCACCCGCACCCCTGCGGCGCCTACCGCTGCTCCACCGACGGCGCCGAACCGGGCAACGGCCGCCCCGCGCACTCGGACATCCGCCACACCGCGAAACCACCCACGACAGCCGCGGCCATCATGTAGTAGGCGGGCATCATCAGGTTCCCCGTCGCCCCGATCAGCGCGGTCACGACCAGCGGGGTCGTCCCGCCGAACAGGGACACGGACACGTTGAACCCGATGGACAGGGACCCGTACCGCACCCGCGTCGGGAAGAGAGCGGGCAGCGCGGCCGGCATGGCCGCCGTGAAGCAGACCAGCAGCAGCCCCAGCGCGCCCATGCCCAGTCCGACGGCGAGGAGGCTGCCCTGGCGGATCAGCAGCACGGCCGGGACGGACAGGAACAGGAAGCCCGCACAGCCCGCGGCGATCACCGGGCGGCGGCCGACCCGGTCGGTCAGCGCGCCCGCGAACGGCTGGACGATCATCATCAGGGCCATCACGCCCAGCACGACCAGCAGCCCGTGCGTCTCGTCGTACTTCAGCTCACTCGTGAGGTAGCTCGGCATGTACGACAGCAGCATGTAGTCGGTGACGTTGAAGACCAGCACCAGGCCCATGCACAGCAGCAGCGCCTTCCACTGGCCCGCCACCATCTCGCGCAGCGGCACCTTCGGCCGGGCGGCCTCCGCCTTCTCGACCTCGGCGGCGAACGCGGGGGTCTCCTCCAGCCGCATCCGCAGGTACAGGCCGACGATGCCCATCGGACCGGCGATCAGGAACGGGATCCGCCAGCCCCAGGACAGCAGGTCCTCGGAGGACAGCAGGGCGGTCATCACGGTGACCAGGCCCGCGCCGCCGATGTAACCGGCGAGCGTGCCGAACTCCAGCCAGCTGCCGAAGAAGCCGCGCTTCTTGTCCGGGGCGTACTCGGCGATGAACGTCGACGCGCCCGCGTACTCACCGCCCGTGGAGAAGCCCTGTACCAGCCGGGCGGCCAGGAGCAGCAGCGGGGCGCCGACGCCGATCGACGCGTACGACGGGATCAGGCCGATCGCGAACGTACCCACCGCCATCATGATCATCGTGAGGGCGAGGACCTTCTGGCGGCCCACGCGGTCACCCAGCGGGCCGAAGACCATGCCACCGAGCGGCCGGACCAGGAAGGCCGCCGCGAAGGCGCCGAACGTCGACAGCAGCTGCGCGGTCGGGTTGCCGGAGGGGAAGAAGACCTTGCCCAGCGTGACCGCGATGTAGCTGTAGACACCGAAGTCGAACCATTCCATGGCGTTGCCGAGCGCGGCGGCCTTCACGGCGCGCCTGACGAGCGCGGGATCGGTGACGGTGACGTCGTGGGCCTTGGTGGCCCGCCGGGTCTTCACGGACGGGGACGGGGAGACGGCTGTGGCGGTCGCCAAAACGGGGCTCGCCTACCTTTCGACGGGGACAGGGGCGTGGTCCGTACGGCGACACTGCCGGAGAACGGGCCGAAAAGTGACCATAGGCGGCGTTCGGTACCTTACGCCGCGTACGCGAGTAGCTGCATGCTGCAGCTAAATGGCGCATACGCAGGTACATCTGCCCGCTCGTGGCGGGGCATTCCGGGCCCTCACTGTGATCCTTCTCGCGCCCCGGACGGGCAACCGGCCCCGCACTCGAACCACACCGTCTTTCCGGCCCCGGCCGCTGACACGCCCCACTTGTCCACCACGGCATCGAGCAGGGCCAGGCCCCGGCCGCACTCGGAGTCATGGCCGACTTCGCTCGACGGCCGGGGGAGCCGGGGGAATCCGTCGGTCACCTCGGCCCGCACACCCGCCGTCTGCCGCGCGAGCAGTACGGTGCAGCGGCGGTCCGGTACGTGCCGCACGACGTTGGTGACCAGCTCGCTGACGCCCAGCTCCACGGCGAACGCCAGGTCCGTCAGCTCCCACTCGTGGAGCAGCGAGCGGACGATACGGCGGATGTGGCGGACCGAGTGCTCGCCGACGGTGAGGTGCATGCGGTACTGGGGGGTGTGGGGAATGTCGAGGTTCACAGGACGAGGCTGACCTCGGATCACTACGGTGGGCTACAGGTTGAACACAACGGGTCCGGGAGGGGACTTGCCGTGGTGAACATCAACACCCTCGACCCGAGCGCCTCACCGCTCGACTACTACGGCTTCGAGCTGCGCCGGTTCCGGGAGGGGGCGGGGCTCACACAGCGGCAGCTCGGGGACATCATCAACTTCACGGGGTCGCTGGTCGGCCAGGTGGAGACGGCACGGAAGCTGCCGACGCTGGACTTCAGCGAGCGGTCGGACGCGGCGCTGGGGACGGGCGGGTTACTGTCGCGGCTGCATCCGCTGGTGATGCGAAGTCAACTTCCGGCCTGGTTTCAGCAGGTGGCTGAGCTGGAGGTGCGGGCGGCGGAGATCTGCACCTTCCAAATGGGCATGATTCACGGGCTGTTGCAGACCCCGGAGTACGTGCGTGCGGTGCTCGGCGCGTTGGACGACAGCGACCTCGACGACCGCTCCGCCGTGCGGCTGGCCCGCCAGCGCATCTTCGAGAAGGAGGAGCCGCCGGTCTTCTGGGTGGTACTCAGCGAGGCCGCACTGAAGCAGGAGATCGGTGGGCCGGAGATCATGCGCGGGCAACTGGCCCACCTGTTGACCTTCGAGAACAACCCCCGGATCAACATCCAGGTACTGCCGTTTTCGGCCGGGGCGCACGCGGGGCTGCAAGGCTCGTTCAACGTCTACCGCTTCGCCAGCGACCCGGCCATCGTCTACCCGGAGGCCTACGGCAGCGGGCACACGACCGCCAATCCGGACACCGTCAAGGACTGCTCGCTCCGTTACGATCATCTTCGAGCCGCCGCGCTCTCGATCAAGGACTCGGCGGGGCTGATCCGACGGGTGATGGAGGACCGCTATGGGGAGCAAGTGGCGTAAGTCCAGCTACAGCGGAGACCAGGGCGGCCAATGCGTCGAGTGCGCGCCGCTCGGCCCGCTGGCCTGGCGCAAGTCGTCGTACAGCGGAGACCAGGGCGGCGATTGTGTAGAGATCGCCGACACCCCCTGCGCCACCCTCGCCATCCGCGACTCAAAGACCCCGGCGGGACCGGTCCTCACCCTCGATCCCGCCAGCTTCACCACCTTCGTGAACTGGGCCTCTACAACCGCTGAATGATCGTCCCCGTGGCCAGCCCACCGCCCGCGCACATCGTGATCAGCGCGAACTCCGTGTCCGCGCGCTCCAGTTCGTGCAGAGCGGTGGTGATCAGGCGGGCCCCGGTCGCCCCCACCGGGTGACCCAGGGCGATCGCACCGCCGTTGACGTTGACCTTGTCCAGGTCCTGTTCGAAGACCTGGGCCCAGCTCAACACAACCGACGCGAACGCCTCGTTGATCTCGACCAGGTCGATGTCCTTCAACGACATCCCCGCCTTGCCCAGCACCGCGCGCGTCGCGTCGATCGGGCCGTCCAGGTGGAAGTGCGGGTCGGCGCCGACCAGCGCCTGGGCGACGATCCGTGCCCTCGGCTTCAGCTTCAGTGCCCGCGCCATCCGCTTCGACGCCCACATGATGGCCGCCGCCCCGTCCGAGATCTGCGACGAGTTGCCCGCCGTGTGGACCGCCGTCGGCATCACCGGCTTCAGGCCGGCCAGCGCCTCCAACGACGTGTCCCGCAGACCCTCGTCCTTGTCGACCAGCCGCCACATGCCCTGACCGGCGTACTGCTCCTCCTCGGTCGTCGGCACCTGGACCGCGAACGTCTCCCGCTTGAAACGTTCCTCCGCCCAGGCCAGCGCCGCCCGCTCCTGCGAGAGCAGGCCCAGCGCGTCGACGTTCTCCCGGGTCAGGCCCCGGTGCCGGGCGATCCGTTCGGCCGCCTCGAACTGGTTGGGCAGGTCGACGTTCCACTCGTCGGGAAACGGCTTGCCCGGACCGTGCTTCGAGCCCGACCCCAGCGGGACCCGGCTCATCGCCTCGACCCCGCAGCTGATCCCGACGTCGATCACGCCGGCCGCGACCATGTTGGCCACCATGTGCGAGGCCTGCTGGGAGGAGCCGCACTGGCAGTCGACCGTCGTCGCCGCCGTCTCGTACGGGAGCCCCATGGTCAGCCAGGCCGTGCGCGCGGGGTTCATGGACTGTTCGCCGGCGTGGGTGACCGTGCCGCCGACGATCTGCTCGACCGCGTCGGCGGGGATGCCGGTGCGGCCGATGAGTTCCCGGTAGGTCTCGCCCAGGAGATAGGCGGGGTGCAGGTTGGCTAGCGCGCCGCCGCGCTTGCCGATGGGGGTGCGTACGGCTTCGACGATCACGGGTTCGGCGGCCATGGGTGCGGGTCCTCTCCGAGAGGGCTCTCCTCCAGAACTAGTACGCGTTCTAGTTCCGTTCAGCAGTCTGCTGACGTGATGTCCGTCACCGCAAGGGTCTTGCAGTGGATTGAGGACGCCGCACCCCTTGCTACTTGTAGAACCCGTTACTACGTTCACGGCAGTTCGCTGATGGGCCGTCAGAACTGATCGACGGGAGCCGCCGATGCACTGCCCCGCGCTGCCCGACGGGTTCGACTTCACCGATCCCGACCTGCTGCACCACCGCGTGCCCCTGCCCGAGTTCGCCGAGCTGCGCCGCACCGAGCCGGTCCGCTGGATCCCGCAGCCGCACGGCCTCGCAGGCTTCGCCGACACCGGCTACTGGGCCGTCACCCGGCATGCCGACGTCAGATACGTCTCCACGCACCCGGAACTCTTCTCCTCCACCGTCAACACCGCGATCATCCGCTTCAACGAGCGCATCCGGCGCGACGCGATCGACGCCCAGCGGCTGATCCTGCTCAACATGGATCCTCCGGAACATACGCGCGTGCGGCAGATCGTGCAGCGCGGCTTCACGCCACGTTCCATCCGCGCCCTGGAGCAGCGGCTCCGCGCGCGTGCGCAGGCCATCGTCTCGGCCGCCCGCGCCCGCTCCGGGTCCTTCGACTTCGTCACCGAGGTCGCCTGCGAACTGCCCCTGCAGGCCATCGCCGAACTGATCGGCGTCCCCCAGGAGGACCGGTCGAAGATCTTCGACTGGTCCAACAGGATGATCGCCTACGACGACCCCGAGTACGCCATCACCGAGGAGGTCGGCGCGCAGTCGGCCGCCGAGATCATCGCCTACGCGATGAACATGGCCGCCGAGCGGAAGCGGTGCCCGGCCCAGGACATCGTCACGACCCTCGTCGCGGCGGAGGACGAGGGCAACCTGAACTCCGACGAGTTCGGCTTCTTCGTGCTGATGCTGGCGGTGGCCGGCAACGAGACGACCCGCAACGCCATCACGCACGGGATGCACGGCTTCCTCACCCACCCTGCCCAGTGGGACCTGTTCAAGCGCGACCGCCCGGCCACCACGGCCGAGGAGATCGTGCGCTGGGCGACCCCGGTCAACGCCTTCCAGCGGACGGCCACCCAGGACACGGAACTGGGCGGGGTCCGGATCAGGGAGGGCGATCGCGTCGGGCTCTTCTACGCCTCCGCCAACCACGACCCCGAGGTCTTCGCCGATCCCGACGCCTTCGACATCACCCGCGACCCCAATCCGCACCTGGGCTTCGGCGGTGGCGGCCCGCACTACTGCCTCGGCAAGTCCCTCGCGATCCTGGAGATCGACCTGATCTTCAACGCCATCGCCGACGCGATGCCGGGCCTGCGGCTCGCCGACGCCCCGCGCCGGCTGCGCTCGGCCTGGATCAACGGCGTCAAGGAGCTCCAGGTCACCACCGGCTGACCAAGGCGGTCGGCCCATCCCGAGGGAGGCAGGAGCACTCCTGTCCCGACGCCCTGTTCCTGCCTCCCCCGAGGTCCACCACCGTGTACGGCTCCCGGTCGCTCCGTACGGCTCACTCCCGGCCGGACGCCGCCACCGCCAGCACGCCCGACGCCACGGCCGCGATCAGCAGCGGGATGCCCAGGCCGTGACGGAGGACCAGCCATGCGCCCAGGCAGGCGCCGGCGAGCATCGCGACCACCGCGGCCGTGCGGCGCGGCGAGCGGTGCGCGGTGGCGTCGCCGAGGCGGGAATCGGCGGCCAGTCCGGTCAGGGTCATGGTCAGGACGGTGGTGGTGGTCAGGTCGGCGACGCCCAGTTTGCGGACGGTCGCGTTGCGCAGGCCCATCGCGAACGCCGTCACGGCGATCAGGGCGTAACGGGTGCCGGTGGCGCCCGGCCAGGCGAAGGCCACCGCCGCCGAGGTGCCGACCAGGACCGCTTCCGCGGCCAGTGTCAGGCGGGTCCACCGGCGCCGGGAGCCGGCTGCGGCGTGCGCCGCCAACCGGCCGCCCGCCACCGCGCCGAGCAGGAAGCAGGCCAGGGAGGTGGCCGTGTGCGGGACGGAGAAGCCGGGAGCGCCGGCCGCCGCGAAGCCCAGGACGACCACGTTGCCGGTCATGTTGGCCGTGAAGACCCGGCCCAGGCCCAGATAGCTGACGGCGTCGATCAGGCCGCTGACCACGGTCAGGACCAGCAGCACGATCACCAGCCGCACCCCGCGCGCCTCGGGATCGCACCTCTGGGCCGCCGACGCCTCCTCCGCTGCGCTCACCGCTCCAGTTGACCATGTGGAGGTGGGGGAACGCCGAAGGCGGCGGCCCGGGATCGGGCCGCCGCCTTCAGGGGCTTTGGGTGTCGGCTCAGTACCAGCCGTTGGCCTGCCAGAAGCTCCAGGCCTTGGCCGGGCTGCCGTAGCGCGAGTTCATGTAGTCCAGGCCCCACTTGATCTGGGTGGCCGGGTTGGTCTTCCAGTCGGCGCCGGCCGAGGACATCTTCGAAGCCGGCAGGGCCTGGACCAGGCCGTACGCGCCGGAGGAGCTGTTGGTGGCGGTCGGGTTCCAACCGCTCTCCCGCTCGACGATCTTGCTGAACGCGTTGAACTGCGCGGCGTCCGGGATCATCTTGTGCGCGATCGCCTGAGCGGAGGAGGCCGAGGCGGGCGCGGCCTGGGCGGGTGCCGCGGACAGCGCCATACCGGCGGTGGCGGCGGCCACGGCGGCGACGGTGAGGGCCTTCTTCGGGGAAGCGATGCGGCGGATGAAGGAGACGGACACGGAGAACCTCTTGCGTCGGGGACAGGGGATCGCCCGCATGGGATGGACCACGCACTGTGGCCGCATGCGTCGGCGCCGCGGCCCTGAGGGCTCGTGGCGCCTGGCGACGTCGTCCAGACAAGCAGGCCCGAAGCCGGTCCGCAATGACCCCTTTTACTAGTTGTGGCCGGATCGACAGGAATCGTCCGCTCTGTGGCGTGGCTCTCAATACGCAGGTCAGAAGGGGTGCACGAAGGGACGTATCGGACATTCGGGACTACGGCCGTGCCTCGTAGGTGACCTGCGTCATGTGGGGTGCTTCACCGTCCCGCTCACCACGCGGATGCGACGGCTCACCCAGCGTGCTCGTCGAATGTGACCGCGGTCTCGAAGGCGGCCCGACGGGTGGCCCGGCGCAGCGCGCGCAGCACGGCCGGCCCGGCGGCGAGGGTCAGCGCCACCGTGCAGACGGCCCGGCCCAGATCCCAGCCGAGCGAGGTGGCCAGGCAGTAGGCGACGAAACGGGCCAGGTTGGCGGCGACGGAGGCGTGCGCGTCGAAGGAGATGTTCGAGGCGGAGGCGCCCATGAACGGCCAGCCCATCAGATCCATGACCGTGCCGTAGGCGAAGGCGGCGAGGAAGCCGTAGCAGGACAGGAGCGCGAGTTCCGTACGGCCGCGCAGCCGGACCGGACCCGGCAGCAGCCCGGCGCCCATCGTGAACCAGCCCATCGACAGCATCTGGAACGGCAGCCACGGCCCGACCCCGCCCGTGAGCAGGGCGGACGCGAACATCGTCACCGAGCCCAGCGTGAAGCCGAAGCCGGGGCCCAGGACCCGCCCGCTGAGCACCATCAGGAAGAACATCGGCTCGATCCCGGCCGTCCCCGCGCCGATCGGGCGCAGCGCGGCCCCGGTCGCGGCCAGCACGCCCAGCATGGCCACGGCCTTCGGCCCGAGGTCCGACTCGGAGATCGTCGCCGCCACGACCGCGACCAGGAGCACCAGCAGGCCCGCGAAGAGCCAGGGCGCGTCCTGGGCGTGGGCGCTCAGCCGCGAGGTGGGCGGAGCGAGGAAGGGCCAGCAGAAGGCGACCACGCCGACCGCGCTGACCAGCGCCAGCGCGACGAGCGAGCGGGGGCCGAGCCGGACGGCGTGCAGCCGTGCGGCACCCTGCCGTGCGGCGCTCATCCGAGGGCCTGCCGTACCTGGGCCACGGTGAGCCACTGCTGCGGTGCCAGGATCTTCGTCACCTGCGGCGCGAAGGACGGCGAGGAGACGACGATCTGCGCCGTCGGCCCGTCGGCGATCACCTCGCCCTCGGCCAGCAGCACCACCCGGTGCGCGATCTCGGCCGCCAGCTCCACGTCATGCGTGGCCAGCACGATCGCGTGCCCCTCGGCGGCGAGGGCGCGCAGCACGCCCACCAGGCGGGCCTTGGCCGCGTAGTCCAGGCCGCGCGTCGGCTCGTCGAGCAGCAGCAGGGGCGGCCGGGCGGTCAGTACGACGGCGAGGGCGAGGGTGAGGCACTGGCCCTCGGACAGGTCGCGGGGGTGTGTGCCGTCCGTGATCCCCGGCAGCAGCTCGGAGACCAGGCTTCGACAGGTGCCGGGCTCGGCCCCGGCGTCCCGGTCGGCCGCCGCGCACTCGTCGGCGACCGCGTCCGCGTAGAGGAGGTCCCGCGGTTCCTGGGGGACGAGGCCGACGCGGCGGAGGAGGTCGCGGGGGCCGGTGCGGTGGGGGGTGACCCCGCCGACGGTGACGGTTCCCGTGGTGGGGGTCACGAGTCCGACGAGGGAACCGAGCAGGGTGGACTTCCCGGCGCCGTTGCGGCCCATCAGGGCGATGGTCTCGCCGGGGGCCACGGTGAGGCCGACGCGCCGGAGGGCGTCCGTGCGGTCGCGGCGGACGGACAGGGAGTGGACTTCGGCGATGGGTGTCCGCGGGGACGGTGCGGTGGGGGCGGGACGGCGGCGGAACAGGGGGCGGCGTCCCGTGGGGGCGGCGCCTTGGCGGGGCGCGGCCGGCCCCGACGCTCCCGCGGTCGCCGGCGCACCGGAATTCCCCGCTGCGGAGGCGGCCAGGCGTTCCCTCAGGCCGCCCGCCCTGCGGCGGGCGTCCCGTACCGTCAGGGGGAGGGGGGACCAGCCGGCCAGGCGGCCGAGGTCCACCACCGGCGGGAACACGGGGGACACGGTCATCACCTCGGCCGGGGTGCCGACGACCGGCGCTTCGCCGGGGCCGGGCAGCAGGACGACGCGGTCGGCGTACTGGATCACGCGTTCCAGACGGTGCTCGGCCATCAGGACCGTTGTGCCCAGGTCGTGCACCAGGCGCTGCAGCACCGCCAGGACCTCTTCCGCCGCGGCGGGGTCCAGTGCCGAGGTCGGCTCGTCCAGGACCAGCACCTGGGGGTGCGGGGTGAGGACCGAGCCGATCGCGACCCGCTGCCGCTGCCCGCCGGAGAGGGTGGCGATGGGGCGGTCGCGCAGTCCGGCGAGGCCCAGCAGGTCGAGGGTCTCCTCCACCCGGCGCCGCATCACCTCCGGGGCGAGCCCCAACGACTCCATGCCGTAGGCGAGTTCGTCCTCCACGGTGTCGGTCACGAAGTGGGCGAGCGGATCCTGCCCCACCGTGCCCACCACGTCGGCGAGTTCGCGCGGTTTGTGGGTGCGGGTGTCCCGGCCGGCCACCGTGACACGGCCGCTCAGAGTGCCGCCGGTGAAGTGCGGCACCAGACCGCTCACCGCGCCGAGCACGGTCGACTTGCCCACCCCGGACGGGCCCACGAGCAGCACCAGTTCGCCTTCCGGCACCTCGAAGCCGACGCGCCGGACGGTGGGTTCGGCCGCACCGTCGTACGTCACGCTGACATCCTCGAAGCGGATCACGACGGCTCCTTGGGGGTCTGGGGTACGAGGGCGGGGAGCAGGGCGAGGAGGACCGCCGCGGCGGGCCACAGGGGCAGGGTGGGGGCGGTCAGCGGGACGACACCGGGGTGCAGGGCCTCCGGGTCGCGGGCCGAGGCGAGCGTGAGCAGCGCGGCCACGGCGACGCCGGAGCCGGCGACCAGCCAGGCCCGCGCGTCCCACGGGTCCGGGCGGTACCGGGTACGCAGGGAACGCCGGCCGCCGAGCCGCAGACCCGCGAGCGCGGCGGCGACACCGGCGAGGAGCAGCGGGACGCCGTACGTGCCGCCCTCCGCGGTGAGCAGCCCGTACGTGCCGGCGCACACGCCGAGCAGGCCGCCGAGGGTGAGCGCGGCCGTCGTACGGCGGACCCGGGCGGGGACCTCGACAGCGCGGCCGTAGCCGCGGGCCTCCATCGCGGCGGCGAGCGCGACCGAGCGTTCCAACGCACCCTCCAGCACCGGCAGTCCGACCTGCAGCAGACCCCGCGGGCCCCGGTCCGGGCGGCCGCGCAGGCGGCGGGCGGCCCGCAGGCGCCGGACGTCGGCGATGAGGTGCGGGGCGAAGGTGAGGGCGACGACCACGGCGACGCCGGTCTCGTACAGCGCGCCGGGCAGGGACTTCAGCAGCCGGGTGGGACTGGCGAGCGCGTTCGCCGCGCCGACGCAGATCAGGAGGGTGGCCAGCTTCAGCCCGTCGTAGGCGGCGAAGACGAGCGCCTCGGCGGTGACCTCTCCGCCCAGCCGGATCCCCTGTGCCCAGTGCGGGAGCGGGACCTCGGGGAGGGTGAGGAGGGTGTGGGTGCCGGGGATCGGGGAGCCGAGCGCCACCGCGAACAGAAGGCGGACGAGGAGGACGGCGAGGCCGAGCCGGGCGAAGGCGGTGTAGGCGTGGGAGACGGGGGTGGGGGTGCGGTGCGTGGCCACGACGTAGGCGGAGGCGGATATGAGGAGGGCGAGGAGGAGGGGGTTGGTGGTGCGGGTGGCGGCCGTGCCGAGGCTCAACGACCAGAGCCACCAGGCGCCGGGGTGAACAGTGCCGTGCCGCCGACGGTGCCGCGGCTCCCCGGGGGCGCGGGGAACTGCCCGACCGGCCACGGACGGCCCCCCGTCAACCGGAGGCATTCCGCCGCCGTCGGGACTGCCACACCGCCGCGCCTGCGAGCAGGGCGACGACACCCGCGCCGATCGGCAGCCCCAGCGAGGGGCCGCTTTCCGAACCGCCGCTCTTCACCCCCGCCTTCTGGCCGGAGGCCACCTGCTCCCCGCACCCCTTCTCCGGATACCCGGCGATCGCGCACAGCAGGGCGTTGGTGTCGTAGCGCAGCGGTGGCGCGACGGCCGCCAGCGCGTCCGCCGCCGTCGCGTCGGTGGACACCCGCGCGCACGCCGTGCGACGCGCCGGCGGTGCCTCCCCGGACGGCGCGTCCGCGGCGGTGCCGAAGTCGAGGACCAGGGCCACCCGCTTCGTACCGGACGCGGCGGGCGTCCCCGCGCAGATCGTGCCGAAGTCCGCCGCGCCCCGGGGCCGGCTCGCGTCCGCCGAGTCCGCGCTCACCGCGAACCGGAAGCCCTCCACGGCACCGTCGTCGGGGCGGACGGTCGACGGGCCCTGCGTGGCGTACGTCCAGTGTCCGCCCGTCCGCTCCCAGAAGGACCAGTAGCGGTAGCCGGCGGCGTGCGCCTGCCCGGTCCCGGCCAGCAGGACGAGCGCGGCGCCCAGCAGGCTCGCGGCGCGGCGGACCGCGGTCACAGCTGCTGCTTCTTCCGGCCGCTGAGCAGGAAGCCGACGCCGATGCCCGCGACGAGGCAGACGCCGACGAACCACCAGACACCGAGGCCCGAGCCGCCGTCGGACTTCGACTTCTGCTCCTGCCCGGTCGCCATCTGCGGGGCGGGACCGAGGGCGTTGAGGGACCGGACCAGGCTCGTGCCGCCGAAGTCACCCGGCTGTGCGCCGACCGCGTGCGCGGCGAGGATCAGCTGGGCGTAGGCCGCCGGACCGCTCTGCGCCGCCCACTGGGAGGCGTTCTTCTCCAGCCAGGCGTACGACGCCTTCGCCTGCTCGGCGCGCCCGTCCGCGGCGAGTGCGACGACCGTGTCCGCCGTGTTGCCGAAGTCCGGCTGGCCCTTGGCGCCGGGGAGCACGGACTGCAGGTGGCCGGTCTTGGCGACGGCCGCCGCCAGATAGGCGCCGGCGTTGTCCGCCACCTGCGCGGGCGTGGGGTGGTCGGCCTGGGCACAGGCTGCGTGCGCGGGCGCCCTGCCGGCCCGCGTGACGAACCCCTTGCCGAGCGCGCCGAGCACCCCGGCCGCCGTCGCGTCGGCGTTGGCGGCCAGCCCGCCCTTCTTGTCCGGTTGGAAGGCGAGGGCGCCGCCGCCGTCCTGGTCGCAGGGGAGGGACATGGCGGCCAGCAGGTCGTAGGGGGACTTGCCGGACTTCTTCACGTCCGTCGGGTCCGTGCCGACCGCGGTCAGCGCGCCGACGACGACGGAGGTGGAGTTGGTGTCACTGGCCGCGCCCGGGTAGTAGCTCCAGCCGCCGTCCTTGTTCTGCACGGACTTCAGCCAGGTCACCGCCTTGCCGACGGCGTCGTCGTGCCCGCCGGCCGCCTTCAGGGCCTGGACGGCGGCGGCCGTGCTGTTGGTGTCCACCGTGACCTTGCTGTCGCAGGCCTTGGCGGGGGCGGCGCGGAAGGCGGCGAAGGCGCCGCTCGCGCACTGCTGGCCCGCGAGCCAGTCCACGGCCCGCACGGCCGGCCGGTAGCCGAGGGTCCGCTGGGCGATCAGCGTCAGCGACTGGCGCCACACGCCGTCGTAGGTCGGGTCGGACGTGCCGTAGAGCCCGGACGGGATCGCGACCTTCGGGGACGGGGACGGGCCGGCGGCCGTGGCGGGCGCGGCGGCGGCCAGCACACCTACGGCGGCGAGAGCCGCGGCACTGCGGCGGACGTTCATGGTCGGCGACTGCCTCTCCCTGCGGGGAGCCGGGCATGCGCGGGTGGGTCCCGGGCGGCTCGGCTCCGTCAACCTCGACGGTGCCGTGCGCGGCGGACGGCCGACGCACGCTAGCCGGTCAACGTGCCGTGCGGGGCAGTCCGGCTCACCATCCCTGGGAAAGCCGATGGTTGCGGTCAGTGCCGGAAATGCACCGGCTTCCCCCCGTACGGGTGTGATGACGACCCCGCCACCTTACCGGGAGCCCCGAGAGCCCTGAGGAGCGGCTGTGCGGCAGCTCCCCGAACCCCCGCTACGCCGCGTCCAGCGCCCGCTCGCACTCCAGGGCGTCCGCGCCCTCGACGACCCAGTACTCCCGCGAGGCCCGCCGGCAGGCGCCGTCGGCGAAGCGGATCGCCGCCGCCCGCTGCCGCGTGGGCGTCACATCGGGCACCGCCCCGCACGCGAGCGCCAGTGCCGCCCCCACCAGGTCCACCCCCGTCGCCCGTTCCACGAGCCAGGGAATCAGGTCGCCGGGAAGATGCGGCGAGACACCGGTGACCCTCGGTCCGCGCTCGGGCAGCCGCAGGCCGACGTGCGCGACGGCGTGCCCGAGGCCGAGTGCCCGCACCGTGCGTTCCACGGTCCGCCGTACGAACCGGTTGTGCAGCAGGGGGTCATGGGCGTGGACGGAGTGCCCCAGTGAGGTCGTACGGGTCAGCGCGGTGATGCGGACCTCGTCGTCCAGGACGACGGTCTCGGCGGACACCAGCGGCCCGTCCGCGTCCTCCGGACCCGCCGGCACCACCCGGTTGCGCAGGAGCAGAGCCCGTAACGCCGGTGGATCGGCGCAGACGGCGGCCGTCTCGTACGGCAGGCCCGGCAGGCCGAGCCGAGCGGTGGTCCGCGCGGCCACGGTCAGGTGCGCCCTGTCCCAGGTCACCAGGCCGGCGACCGGGTGCCGGGCGGCGTACCGCGCCACCGTCTCGGCGGTCTCCGCCTCCCGTGCCGGGTCGGCCGCGAGATGGCCGGACAGGTACGGCCGCGCCCAGCCGGGCACCGAGGTGTCGACCAGTACCACCGGGCGTACGGCGGCGATCCGTGCCAGCGGGTACCCGCCGTGTGCGGCCCGGCCGGCCCCCAGCAGAAGGACGGGCTGCAGCATCGGCGCACCACCTTCACAGGAGGAGCGGGACAGAGAAACACCCCGGATGCCGCTCCCCCATAGACGGCACCCGGGGCGGGTCTGGACGGCACCCGGGCGGGTCGCATCTTGCTCTCTGTGTCGTGATCCTCACCCGTCGCGCCCTCAACTGTCAACGATTCCTGCCATCTTCGGCAGGAAGCCTTGTCGCGTCTGGTCGGCGAACGAGTGACCGGGTAGCCTCGCCGTCAGCCCAGCCGCCGAACGGACGACACGCCCAGGGGGGACCTCGGTGAGTGACGCCTACGCCTCGCTGGCCGCTGTCCTGGACCGGCTCGGCGAGTTGACCGGCCGGCCCGGCCGGCTGCCGGAGGTCCTCGACGTGGCCGACCTGTCCCATCGCACGGGCATCCCCGTGGGGGTCGTCGTCGAACTGCTCGCCGGCGGACGGGCACCGGAGACCTGTCTGGCCGGGCGGGTGCGCCAGCGGCTGGACTTCATCCGCGAGACCCGGCGCAGACCCGACGGCAAGCGGTACTCGCTGGACGAGCTGGCGCGGATCGCCGGAACCAGCCGGCAGTGGCTGAGCGAATGGCGCAAGAGCGGGATGCCGGGCCTGCAGCACACCGACCGGCTGCGCCGCTTCTTCGGCCTGCCCGCCGGCTTCTTCACCGCCGACGAACCGGAGGCGCTGCAGGAGGCGTTGCGGCCGGTGCTGCAGGGTCTGGAGGCCGAGGCGGACCCGCTGGTGCGGCTGCGCGAGAGCGGTCTCGTCCGGCTCGCCGCCCGCGCCCCGCAGATGAACCCCCGGCAGCTCGCCACGCTCGCCGACCTCGCCGAGATGATCATCGCCGGGGAGCGCGGGACCGGCTGAGCCCCGCCGCCCTTCGGCCGGGCCCTCAGCCGGCCTTCGGGGTGTCGCCGGCGAAGGGCAGGCGCAGTGTGCGGGAGGCGATCAGCCACCTGCCGTCGGCCCGGCGGAAGGTGTCCTCGTAGTGCCCCACCTGGACGGGCGGTCCGGCGGGGACCATGCCGCCCGCGTATCCGTCGACGCGGTACGTCGAGAAGTACGACACGGCGGTGGCCGTGGTCCGGCCGGTCACCGTGACCAGGACGTTGGACATCAGCCGGCGCGAGAGCCGGCCGGCGGGCCGGGAGCCGAAGTACGCCCGCAGCGCCTCCCGGCCCTCGATCCGGCGCCCGTCCCCCGGCGGGGGCCACTCCCAGCTGCCGTCCTCGGTGAACAGCTCGGCCACGGAGGACGGTTCGCCGAGGTCGAGCCGGTGCACGAAGTCGATGACCAGGCGCTCGCAGGCGTGCTGTGCGACGAGAGTGCGCAAGGGGTCCATGGAGGCCTGTGTAACAGGGACGCCCCACGGGGCGCGACCGGATCACCCCGCGAGGTGGGTCACCCCGCGAGGCCAGTCACCGGACGGCACCGCGACGTAGGCCACCGGCTCGCTCCCCGCCACCGGCTCCGCGCGACCCTGCTTCACCAGGCGGCGCAGATGGGACTCGGCCTCGGAGACGGCGATGTTCCGGGAGCCGTAGGGGATCTCGGCCCAGGGGCGGTTCCACTCCATGCGCTCGGCGACCTGCCACGGGGTGAGCGGCTCGGCGAGCAGGGCGAGCAGGCCGGACAGGCGCTCCTCGTGGTGGCCGAGCAACTCCCGTACCCGGCCGGGCGCGTCGGTGAAGGTGTGCTGGTGCGCGGGCAGGACCTCGGCGGGGGCGAGCCGGCCGATCCGCTCCAGGGAGTCCAGGTAGTCGCCGAGGGGATCGGTCTCGGTCGCGTCGTCGGGGTCCTCGTACAGGCCGATGTGCGGGGTGATCCCGGGCAGCAGATGGTCGCCGCTGAACAGCCGTCCGCTGCCCGGTAGCCGGGAGGGGTGCTGCTCCTCCAGGTGCAGACAGACGTGGCCGGGGGTGTGGCCCGGCGTCCAGATCGCGCGCATCCTGCGGCCGGGCAGGTCGAGGAGTTCGCCGGGGACGATCTCCCGGTCCGGCAGGGCGGGGGAGAGGCCGGGCGGGGTCCGGGGGACCCTGGGGGCGCGCAGCGGCGCGAGGTGGTCCTCCGGGGCGCCGGCCGCCGCGAGTTTGTCGCTCATGTACGCGAACCAGCGCTCGGGCCGGGCCTCCCGGGTGCGCCGTACGACCGCGGTGTCGGCGGCGTGCATCGCCACCCACGCGCCCGAGGCCTCGCGCACCCGGCCGGACAGGCCGTGGTGGTCGGGGTGGTGGTGGGTGATCACCACACCGTGGATCTCGCCGGCCGAGGTGCCGCAGGCGCGCAGCCCCTCCGCCAGCGTGTCCCAGGACCCCGGGTCGTCCCACCCGGTGTCGACCAGCACCGGGCCGCCGTCGGTGTCCACGACGTACACCAGCGTGTGCCCGAGGGGGTTGTCCGGGATGGGAACCGCCACGGACCGTACGCCCCCGCCGTGCTCGAACGTCTGCACCATCAGCCCTCCGCCCCTCCGGCCCACGGCCATTGCCCATGGTAACTAGAACTGATATCAGTTCTGAAACAGCGTCAGAAACGTGCGGTGCGGCGGGAGGCGGCAGGCCATGACCGAGCTCGTGGAACACGGACAGCTGTTCATCGGCGGGAAGTTGACCGACCCGCTGGGCAAGGACGTCATCGAGGTGGTCTCGCCGCACACCGAGGAGGTCATCGGCCGGGTGCCGCACGCCTCACGGCAGGACGTGGACCGGGCCGTGGCCGTCGCGCGCCGCGCCTTCGACGAGGGGCCGTGGCCGCGGCTGACGCTCGAGGAGCGGATCGAGGTCGTCACCCGGATCAAGGACGCCGTCGCCGCCCGGCACGAGGAGATCGCCCGGGTGATCTCCGCGCAGAACGGCTCGCCGTACTCCTGGAGCGTCCTCGCCCAGGCGCTCGGCGCGATGATGGTGTGGGACGCGGCGATCAGGGTCGCGCGGGACTACACGTACGAGGAGCGCAGGGACGGTGCCCTCGGCCCGATCCTCGTCCGGCGGGAGCCGGTCGGGGTGGTCGCGGCCGTGGTCCCGTGGAACGTCCCGCAGTTCGTCGCCGCCGCCAAGCTCGCCCCCGCGCTCCTGGCCGGCTGCACGGTCGTGCTCAAGCCGTCCCCGGAGTCCCCGCTGGACGCCTATCTGCTCGGTGGGATCGCCCACGAGGCCGGTCTGCCCGAGGGGGTGCTCTCCATCCTCCCCGCCGACCGCGAGGTCAGCGAGTACCTGGTCGGGCACCCCGGCATCGACAAGGTCTCCTTCACCGGCTCGGTCGCGGCCGGCAGGCGGGTGATGGGGGTCGCCGCCCGCAACCTCACCCGGGTCACGCTGGAACTGGGCGGAAAGTCGGCGGCGGTCGTCCTGCCGGACGCGGACGTCGCGGCGGCGGTGTCGGGGATCGTCCCGGCGGCCTGGATGAACAACGGTCAGGCCTGTGTGGCCCAGACCCGCGTCCTCCTCCCGCGCGCCCGCTACGACGAGTTCGCCGACGCCTTCGTCCAGGCCGCGAGCGCCCTGAAGGTCGGCGACCCGCTGGACCCGGCGACCCAGGTCGGCCCCCTGGTCGCCGAGCGGCAGCAGCGCCGGAACCTCGACTACATCCGCATCGGCCAGGAGGAGGGCGCCAAGATCCTCACCGGCGGCGGCCGGCCGGCGGGTCTGGAGCGGGGCTGGTACGTCGAACCGACCCTCTTCGGCGACGTCGACAACGCCATGCGCGTCGCCCGCGAGGAGATCTTCGGCCCGGTCGTCTGCCTGCTGCCGTACGACGACGAACACGAGGCCGTGAAGATCGCGAACGACTCCGAGTACGGTCTGTCCGGCAGCGTGTGGACGGCCGACGTCGAGCACGGCGTCGAGATCGCCCGGCAGGTCCGCACCGGCACCTACTCGGTCAACACCTTCAGCCTGGACATGCTCGGCCCGTTCGGCGGCTACAAGAACTCCGGGCTGGGCCGGGAGTTCGGCCCCGAGGGCTTCGGCGCGTACCACGAACACAAGATGATCCACCTGCCGGCGGGGGCGTGAGCATGGGCGACCGCTGGCACGTCGAGGTCGACCGGTCGCTGTGCATCGGCTCGGCCCAGTGCCTCCACCACGCCCCGCACGCCTTCCGTCTCGACTCCGCCCGCCAGTCCCACCCGGTGGAGGCGGACACCGACGCCGCCGAGCCGATCCTGGAGGCGGCGGAGGGCTGCCCGGTGGAGGCGATCGTCATCACGCTGGCCGCCGGGAGCGGGGAGCCGGTGTTCCCTCCCGAGGACTAGGCCCTCTCGTTTGGATCAGGGCCTAGCGGGTTTCGTCTGGAAGGTCCTTGGCCCGGATGGTGCCGTCACCGGACCCGCCGTAGCGGGATCCGAAGGTGACGTCGGGAATCCCGGCCGCGGCCCTCGCGGCAAGCGGCCTGTCGGAGTCGGCGGCTGCGGGTGCGGCGAGGACCGCGGCGGTCACGAGTGCGGCGCCCGCCGCGGCGGCGGTACGCGTGAGGATGGAGATCACGGCTGGTCGTCCCCCGTATCAGGTGGTCGCGGGAGCGCGAACAGACGCCGAACGGCGGGGCCGGGACGGCCTTCGGGCCGAACGGTGGACGCCCTTTCAGAATGCCGGGACGCGGTCGCCGCGTCGTGAGCGCCGGGTGCACGACCGACTTGGCGATGAGTTCACTCGTGCCCTTGGCGGGCCTGGTGCCGGTGGTCCCGGGGGGTGGTGCCGTAGGCGGCGCGGTAGGCGCGGCTGAAGTCGGCCGCGCGGGGGAATCCCCAGCGGGCGGCGATGGCGTGGATGGGGGTGGCGTGGAGCGCCGGGTCGGTGAGGTCGCGGCGGGCCGCCTCCAGGCGCAGGCGGCGGATCCACGCGGCGACGGTGGCCTCTTCGTCCCGGAAGAGGCGGTGCAGATAGCTGGTGGAGATGTGGTGCGCCGCGGCGACGGCGGCCGGGGTGAGGTGCGGGTCGTGCAGATGCTCCCGGACGAACGCCTGGATGCGCAGGGTGAGGGTGCGCCGGTGGGTCTCCGGGGGGAGGCTGTCGTCGGCCTCGAGCAGGTGGGCGAAGAGCGCGGCGACCAGGTCGACCAGGATCCTGCCCAGCCGGGGCCGGTCGGCGGGCCGGTAGGCGGCCGTGTCCGCGGTCAGCTGGGTGAGGAACCCCGCCAGCAGGGCACCCATCCCCTCCCGGCTCGACGCCGGCGCCCCGACGATCCGGCCGGCCATGTCGCGCGGCAGTGGCAGCAGGGCCTTGGGAACCTCCAGCGCCACCGTCGTGACCGGATCTCCGCTGCTGTGGACGTCGTTCGGCAGGGAGGAGGAGTTGATGAACAGGTCGTGCGGCTCGTAACGGGTTTCCCGGTGCCTCCAGACGCCCGCCCCGGTACCGCGTACGACGAGTGACAGGTGGTACGCCTCGGGGTCGGACTGGCGGATCAGCTTCGGCGTGCGCCGGAAGACCAGCGGCTGGAACGCGGCGGACCACACCGTGAGGGCCCCGAGGTCCAGCACGCGCTGGGAGGCCCGGAAGTCGTCGGCGTGGTCGCTGAGCAGCTCCATGGGGGCGTGGGTACGGCCCAACAGCTCGACCCAGTAGTCGAACCGGTCCGGCGCCGGCACATCGTCACTCCGGAACACCATCTCGTTCAGCAATGCTCGTTCCCCGTTTCCGAACCCGCGGGTCAAGGGTTCTCACCGGGTGGTACACGATGTGCCGGCCGTCCGGGTTCCAGCTCCCGGAAGGATCAAGCCATCCCCTCGGGGGCGCCGGAGCCACGGGCCGCTGCCCGGTTCCGCCGGCGGACCTCAGCGGGAGGCCTCCGGCTCCGTCAGGTCGATCAGGCGGCACACCGTCTCGATGTCGATCTTCACCTGGGCGATGGACGCGCGGCCGGAGAGCCAGGTGATCAGGGCCGAGTGCCAGGTGTGCTCGATGACCCGGACCGCCGAGAGCTGCTCCGGGGTCGGGTTCTCCAGGCCCATCGCGTCCAGGATGATCAGGGTGGTCTGGCGGGAGACCTGGTCGACCTCCGGCGAGACGCTGCGGTCGGCGAAGGTCAGCGCGCGGACCATCGCGTCGGCCAGGTGCGGCTCGCGCTGGAGCGCGCGGAAGGCGCGCATCAGGGTCTCCGCCACCCGCTCGGCGGCCGTGTCACCCGTCGGCGGCTTCTTGCGCAGCGTGCCGTGCATGTGCTCCAGCTGGTCCTGCATGGTGGCGACCAGAAGGTGCACCTTCGAGGGGAAGTAGCGGTAGAGGGTGCCCAGGGCGACCTGGGAGGACTCGGCGACCTCACGCATCTGCACGGCGTCGAAACCGCCCCGGCTGGCCAGCTGGGCGCTCGCGTGCAGGATCCGGCGCCGGCGGGCCTCCTGGCGCTCGGTGAGCGGAGACGACGGGGACGGCGAGGGCCGGACCGTACTGGCTCCCGCCTTGGATTCCGCAGGCATGTCCGCAGGCATGGGTCCCGTTCCGTGACAGTCGGTGAAGGCGTCTGTGGGGCACGTGATCAGACAGCATGGCAGGGCGACGCGCCGTGGCGTGAATCACCTGATCCACTGCTCACAGCACCCCTACCTGCCGGTAGATTCAGAGCCTCTTGAACGATCAAGTCTGAAACTTGTTCTAGATTAGCGTCCCGTCGTAGTCTCGCGGGACAGTGCAGGCAGAAGGGGGCACGGAGTGACCGCTGAGGCCCGGGATGCGGGTGCCCAGGAGGAGCCCGCAGCCGACGGCGAGCGACCGCTCGACATCGCGCTCCTCACCTATAAAGGGAACCCGTTCTGCGGCGGCCAGGGCGTCTACGTCCGCCACCTCTCGCGCGAGCTGGCCCGGCTCGGCCACCGCGTCGAGGTCATCGGCTCCCAGCCGTACCCCGTCCTCGACGAGGACGGGGACCACGCCGGACGGCTCACCCTCACCGAACTGCCCAGCCTCGACCTCTACCGCCAGCCCGACCCCTTCCGCACCCCCGGGCGCGACGAGTACCGGGACTGGATCGACGCCCTGGAAGTCGCGACGATGTGGACCGGCGGCTTCCCCGAGCCGCTGACCTTCTCGCTGCGCGCCCGCCGCCATCTGCGCGCCCGGCGCGGCGCGTTCGACGTCGTCCACGACAACCAGACCCTCGGCTACGGCCTGCTCGGCGACATCGGCGCACCCCTGGTCACCACGATCCACCACCCCATCACCGTCGACCGGCAGCTGGAGCTGGACGCGGCGGAGGGCTGGCAGCGGCGGTACTCGGTCCGGCGCTGGTACGCCTTCACCCGGATGCAGAAGCGCGTCTCGCGCCGGCTGCCCTCGGTCCTCACCGTCTCCGGCAGCTCCCGGCAGGAGATCGTGGACCACCTCGGCGTCCGCGACGACCGCGTCCACGTCGTCCACATCGGCGCCGACACCGATCTGTTCGCGCCGAATCCGGCCGTACCCGAGGTGCCGGGCCGGATCGTCACCACCTCCAGCGCCGATGTCCCCCTCAAGGGGCTGGTGTTCCTGGTGGAGGCACTGGCCAAGGTGCGCACCGAACACCCCGCGGCCCATCTCGTCGTCGTCGGCAAGCGCCCGGCCGAGGGCCCGGTCGCGGCGGCCGTCGAGCGCTACGGCCTCGAAGACGCCGTCGAGTTCGTCAAGGGCATCTCCGACGCCGAACTGGTCGACCTGATCCGCTCGGCCGAAGTCGCCTGCGTGCCCTCGCTGTACGAGGGTTTCTCGCTGCCCGCCGCCGAGGCCATGGCCACCGGCACCCCGCTTCTCGCCACGACCGGCGGCGCGATCCCCGAGGTCGCCGGCCGCGACGGCGAGACCTGCCTGGCCGTACCGCCCGGCGACGCGGGCGCGCTGGCCGCCGGGCTCGGCCGGCTGCTGGGGGACCGTGAGCTGCGGGCGCGGCTCGGTGCGGCGGGCCGGGCGCGGGTGTTGCGGCACTTCACCTGGGCCCGCGCCGCGGAGGGAACCGTGGCCCACTACCGCGAGGCCGTCGCCCGCGCAGCCGGCCCCGGCCGTTCCGCGGCACCGATGTCCGGCCGTTCCGCGGCACCGATACCCGGCCGCTCCGCGGCCTCACCGAGTGTTGCTTACGCGCCCTCGACGAAGGTCGCGTCCGCGGCCTCCACGAGTGACACCCGTGTCTACCCCGAAAGCAGGGCCACGTGCTGACCGTCGACTTCTCCCGGTTCCCGCTCGCCCCCGGCGACCGAGTCCTGGACCTCGGCTGCGGGGCCGGCCGGCACGCCTTCGAGTGCTACCGGCGCGGCGCCCAGGTCGTGGCCCTCGACCAGAACGGCGAGGAGATCCGCGAGGTCGCCAAGTGGTTCGCGGCGATGAAGGAGGCCGGGGAGGCACCGGAGGGCGCCACCGCCACGGCCATGGAGGGCGACGCCCTCGCCCTGCCCTTCCCGGACGAGTCCTTCGACGTCGTCATCATCTCCGAGGTGATGGAGCACATCCCCGACGACAAGGGCGTGCTCGCCGAGATGGTCCGCGTGCTCAGGCCGGGCGGCCGTATCGCCGTCACCGTGCCGCGCTACGGCCCCGAGAAGGTCTGCTGGGCGCTGTCCGACGCCTACCACGAGGTCGAGGGCGGTCACATCCGCATCTACAAGGCCGACGAACTGGTCGCGAAGATCCGCGAGGCCGGCCTGAAGCCGTACGGCAGCCATCACGCGCACGCCCTGCACTCGCCGTACTGGTGGCTGAAGTGCGCCTTCGGCGTCGACAACGACAAGGCGCTGCCGGTGCGGGCGTACCACAAGCTGCTGGTCTGGGACATCATGAAGAAACCGCTCGCCACCCGGGTCGCCGAGCAGGCCCTGAACCCGCTGATCGGCAAGAGCTTCGTGGTCTACGCGACCAAGCCGCACCTGCCGCGGCTGTCCGACGAGGTGGCCGCCAAGTGACCACCCCCCGGACAGAACACCTCGTCCTGCCCGGGGTCCTCACCGCCGGGCAGGCCGCCGCGACCGTCGCCGGCATCCTCGCCGTACAGCGGGAGGACGGCGCGATCCCGTGGTTCCGCGGGCACCACCTGGACCCGTGGGACCACACCGAGGCCGCGATGGCCCTGGACGCGGCCGGCGAACACGAGGCCGCCGAGCGGGCGTACGGCTGGCTGGCCCGGCACCAGAACGAGGACGGCTCCTGGTACGCCGCCTACGCCGACGGCGCCCACGACGACGTCACCGACCGCGCCCGCGAGTCCAACTTCGTCGCGTACATAGCCGTAGGCGTGTGGCACCACTACCTGTCCACCGGCGACGACATCTTCCTGGACCGCATGTGGCCGACCGTCTACGCGGCCGTGGAGTGGGTGCTCGCACTGCAGCAGCCCGGCGGCCAGATCGGCTGGCGCCGCGAGGACGACGGCACGCCCACCGCGGACGCCCTGCTCACCGGCAGCTCCTCGATCCACCACGCGCTGCGCTGCGCGCTCGCCATCGCCGAGCAGCGTGAGGAGCCGCAGCCGGACTGGGAACTGGCGGTGGGAGGACTGCGCCACGCGATCCGCCGCCACCCGGAGCGCTTCCTGGACAAGGACCGCTACTCGATGGACTGGTACTACCCGGTCCTCGGCGGCGCGCTGACCGGCGAGGAGGCCAAGGCCCGTATCGAGGAGTCCTGGGACCGGTTCGTCGTGCCCGGCGTCGGCGTGCGCTGCGTCGTGCCCAACCCCTGGGTCACCGGCGGCGAGTCCAGCGAACTCGCCCTGGCCCTGTGGGCGGTGGGGGAGTCCGACCGCGCCCTGGCGATCCTGCAGTCCATCCAGCATCTGCGCGACCCCGGGAGCGGCCTGTACTGGACGGGCTACGTCTTCGAGGACGACGCGATCTGGCCCCAGGAGCTCACCTCCTGGACGGCCGGTTCGCTGCTGCTGGCGGTCGCCGCCCTGGGCGGCCACGAGGCCACGTGCGCGGTCTTCGGCGGCGAGCACCTGCCGACAGGCCTGGACCCCGACTGCTGTCGTTAGACGGCGCCGGGCCGGGGCCCGGTGTCAGTGCCGGTGCATGCGGTTGGCGACGGCGTGGCCCACGAACAGGTACACGACCGCCGCCAGGCCGTAACCGGCGACCACCCGGGCCCAGGCCTCGTCGAACGTGAACAGGTCGTGCGACCAGCCCGCCAGCCAGGCGGCGGCGTCGTGGACGAACTGGACCAGGCTGTTGGCCCGGTTCGCGTCCAGCAGGTACATCAGGATCCACAGGCCGAGGATCAGGGCCATGATGTCGGCGACGACCGCGATGACCGTCCCGGCCTGATTCGCACCGTTGCGATATCGAGGGGACATACCTTCCGGATTGCCGGGCGACGGCCGGTGAAACCCGGACGGCCGCCGCCGAGTGGCGGAACGGGCCTTCAGGGGCGAGGCTGCCGGAGGAAGCAGACCGCTCGGGGAGGACACGTCCGGAGGACTTCGTGCCCGTACCGATACGGCGCCTCTGCGTCGCGCTCACGCTGTGCTGTGCCCTGCTGGCCGGCTCCACCGCCTGTGGCAGCAGCGAAAGGACCGTCGAGAAGGCCAGTACGAAGGACGCCACGGCGGGCCAGGCCGTCCCGGCCGCCGGCACCCCCACCCCGACCACCTCGGCGGAACGGCGCAAGTTCGCCAAGACGCGCTTCGCGATCGACGCCGGTCTCGCGGCCGGCGCCACCTACCAGTGGATCGTGAAGCCCTGGAAGGCCGGCACGTTCAAGAAGGGCGCCAAGGGCCGCAAGACCGCCTTGGTGAAGGCCGGTCTCGCCGGTGCCTTCGCCTACAACCGGCTCAAGGCGGCCCAGAAGAACGCGCAGGGCGACCCGACGCTCGCCAAGGCACTCGCGCCGCTCGTCGCCGGCATCGCCGCCTTGAAGGAACTGCCGGCCAAGCTGCGCAACGGGGACACCGACGCGGCCGCCGCCTTCAACGACATCATCGGCGACGTCAAACACGCGGGTGCGGGCGCCGGCGCCCCGGTCAAGGACCAGGTGCCGTCGGCCCATCAGCTCGCCCAGGGCAGTTAGGAGTTCAGCTCCGCGAGCACCCTGAGGGTGTGCGGGTCCGGTGACAGCGCCAGCAGGTCCGTCACCGGACCCCTGCGCCACAACTCCAGCCGTTCGGCGATGCGTTCCCGCGGGCCGACCAGCGAGACCTCGTCGGCGAAGGCGTCCGGTACGGCCAGTACCGCCTCCTCCCGCCGCCCCGCGAGGAACAGTTCCTGGATCCGCCGCGCCTCCTCCTCGTACCCCATGCGCGCCATGAGGTCGGCGTGGAAGTTGCGGGAGGCGTGCCCCATCCCGCCGATGTAGAACCCGAGCATGGCCTTGACGGGCAGCAGTCCCTCGGCCACGTCGTCGCACACCTTCACCCGGGCCAGCGGAGCCACCGCGAACCCCTCCGGTACCGTCCGCACCACGTCCCCGTACACCTCGGGCCGGCTCGGCGACCAGTACAGCGGCAGCCAGCCGTCGGCGATCCGGACCGTCTGCGCCACGTTCCTCGGCCCCTCGGCGCCGAGGAGGACGGGGAGGTCGGGCCGCAGCGGATGCGTGATCGGCTTCAGCGGCCTGCCGAGCCCCGTGCCGTCCGGACCCCGGTAGGGCAGCGGATGGAACCGCCCGTCCACCTCCACCGGCGCCTCGCGCCGCAGCACCTGCCGTACGACGTCCACGTACTCCCGGGTCGCGGTCAGCGGCGACTTCGGGAACGGGCGGCCGTACCACCCCTCCACCACCTGCGGTCCGGACAGGCCGAGCCCGAGCATCATCCGCCCGCCGGAGAGGTGGTCCAGGGTGAGCGCGTGCATCGCGGTGGTGGCCGGCGACCGTGCGGCCATCTGGGCAACCGCCGTACCCAGCCTGATCGTCGACGTCCGCGCGGCGATCCAGGTGAGCGGCGTGAAGACGTCCGACCCCCAGGACTCCGCCGTCCACACGGAGTCGTAGCCGAGCCGTTCCGCCGCCCGGGCGAGCGGCACATGACCGGCGTCCGGACCGCGTCCCCAGTACCCGAGTGCGAGACCCAGCCGCATACGCCCGCCTCCTGACGGTCAGTCAGTTCACCGATGGCGAGCCGACTGTACGACGACGACCCCTCACCCGGAAGGGCGAGGGGCCGTCGCTGCGGCGGGGTGCGGGCGGTCAGCCGCGCTGGATGCCGGAGGTGTCCTGGAGCACACCACGGCGGCCGTCCTGGGTCTGCGCGACCAGCGCGGCACCGCGCTGCTCGACGGCCAGGTACCAGGTGCCCGGCGCCAGTTCGGCGATCGGGGTCGGCGAGCCGTCCTCCGGGAACAGCGGACGGGCGACCGGAACGGCGAACCAGAACGGCGAGAAGTCCGCGGGGGCCGACTGTGCCGGCGCCGCCGGCGCCGGACCGCCCTGCGGCTGCTGCCCGAACGGCTGCCCGGCCTGCGGCTGGCCGCCGTACGGCTGGGCCGGAGCACCCGGGTAGCCGTAACCACCGGGCGGCTGCGCACCGTAGGGCTGCGGGGCGACCGGCTGGGGGGCCGGGAGCAGGGCGGCCTGGAGGGCGGGGACCAGGGGGGTGGCGATGGCGGCGCCCGCGAGAACCAGAGCGGCGATGAAACCGAGGATGAGGCCCGCCCCGGCGTCGTAACCGTCCGGGGTGTCGATCAGCGTCCACAGCAGCGACCAGGCCGCCAGGACCGAGAACGCGGCGCCGACCTGGTTGAGGTCGAGGCCGAGCACCTTGCGCTGCTGCGGCAGACAGCGGTTGACGACGATGAGGACGGCACCGATCACCGCGCCCATGTAGATGCCCAGGCCCACGCCCAGGTTGTCCCACGCGTTCCCGCTGGCTGAGGCGCCGAGAAAGGAGTAGCTCTGGAAGGTGAGGAACGACGCGATGAACAGCACCACCGCTGCTCCGATCACCGCGCCGTCGCCTCTAGTGAGGGAGCGGATATTCACTTCAAAGGTCCTTCGTAAGTCGTCTCGTCGTCGGTAGACACTACCGTCCGCAAGATCCGCCTGTCCGGCCGGTTCCGCCTGCCGGTCAGGACGCGCGCAGGAAACTCACGATTCCCTCAGAGATCCCTTGCGCGGCCTTCTGCCGCCAGGCCCCGCTGGTCAGCAGTGCCGCGTCCTTGCTATCGCGCATGTTGCCGCACTCGATGAACACCTTGGGAACCGTTGACAGATTGAGACCGCCCAGGTCCGTACGTGTGACGAGACCGGTACCTTCGCCGACGTAGTTGGACGGCGGCTCACCGGTGTCGCGCAGGAACGTGCCGGCGATGCGGGTGCCGAGGTCGTGCGAGGAGTCGACGATCGGCCGGGTGTCGGCGGCACCGGCGTGCACCGACCCCGGCAGGATGACGTGGAAGCCGCGGTCGCCTTCGGCGGAGCCGTCGGCGTGGATGGAGACGGCCGCGTCCGCGTGCGCGTTGTTGCCGATCCGGGCCCGCTCGTCCACACAGGGCCCCCAGGCCGGGCTGTCGCCGTCACGGGTCAGTTTCACCGTGGCCCCCTGCTCCTCCAGCAGCGCGCGCAGCCGGTGGGCGACGTCGAGGGTGAACCGGGCCTCGGTGTAACCGTCGTTGGTGGACGTCCCGGTGGTGTCGCACTCCTTCCAGTTGGTCCCGATGTCCACCTGGCGGTTGATCTCGTCGGTGTGCTGGAAGTTGCCCTGGTTGTGCCCCGGGTCGACGACGACGACCTTGCCCGTCAACGGACCGTCCGCGGGCGCCGCCCCCGAGGCACGCCCGCCGCCGTCCGAGGGAGAGGCGGACCGGGCCGACGGCGAGGAGGAGGCCGGGGACGGCACGGCGGAGCCGCCGCGGGAGCCCGGGGCGGCGGAGGCCCCGCCCCCGCCGCCCACCGCCTGGTACACCACCCATCCGAGCAGCGCGCCGGGCACCAGCACGGCGAGCGCCACGGTCAACGGCCCGCGCCGGGACCGGCGGGGCTGCGGGGAATCGAACTCCGGGCCTAGGTACGACACGTCTGCGACTCTAACCGCGCCCTCAGATCCCCGCGCGCGTTCGCCGCAGGACGCGCAGGGAGCCGGCCACCGTGACCTCCGTGAACGCCCCCGACGCAAGGGCCCGCAGATACACCCGGTAGGGCGCCTGCCCGGTGAACTCGTCCTCGGGGTGCGGGAACACGTCGTGGATGACGAGGAAGCCCCCTTCGGCCACATGGGGTGCCCAGCCCTCGTAGTCGGCGGTGGCGTGCTCGTCCGTGTGGCCGCCGTCGACGAACACGAGACCGAGCGGGGAGTTCCAGATCGCCGCGATCTGCGGGGAACGCCCGACGACGGCGACCACGTGGTCCTCCAGCCCCGCCCTGAACAGCGTCCGGCGGAAGGCCGGCAGCGTGTCCATCAGCCCGACCTCCGGGTCGACCGTCTCCGGGTCGTGGTAGTCCCAGCCCGGCTGCTGCTCCTCGCTGCCCCGGTGGTGGTCGACGGTCAGCGCCGTGACCCCGGCCGCGCGGGCCGCGTCGGCGAGCAGCACGGTGGACCGCCCGCAGTACGTCCCCACCTCCAGCAACGGCAGCCCCAGCGCCCCGGCCTCCACCGCGGCCGCGTACAACGCCAGCCCCTCGTCCACGGGCATGAACCCCTTGGCCCCTTCGAACGCGGCCAGGATCTCGGGCTTGGGGACGGTGGCGGACATGGGGCGCCTCTCGGTCGTACGACTGTTCAGGCCGCCCATGCTGCCGCACCCCCGGCCACTTGTTCGACAGGGGGTGCGTTTCACAGGGGTGCGGGGCTGTATGTGTATGCGGCTCCGCCGCGTGGGCGCGAATGGCCACGACGGCGAGTCGGCCGCCAGACGGCAGTACCCCCGAGCTCTTAGGCGCTCACCACCTCACCAGGCAACGAAAGATCCAGCTCGACAGCCCGCTCCTCCCCGGAATGCGTCGCGGAGGAAGCAAGCGGCCCATGGCCGGAGGCCTTCGCGGCCAGCACATACGCCCCCTGCGCCGGCACGGCGAGCACATAGCCGCCGTCCTCGTCGGAGACGGTCGCCCCGGCCTGCCGCCCCCGGCGGTCGATCAGCGTGACCTTGGCCCGGGCGACCGGAACACCGTCGGCACCGAGAACCCGTCCCCGGAACCCACGCAGGGCCTCTTCGGCCCGCTCCAGCGAAGCGTCCTCCTCACTGCTGGCCCGCAGCTGGGTGTGCTGCTGACCGGGCCGGGGGGCCTTCGGCAGGAACAGCGCCAGCAGCAGCCCCACCGCCACCGCGGCGGTGGCGATCAGGAAGGAGACCCGGAACCCGTGCATGGTCGGGATCGCGATACCGCCCACGGTGTCCGCCGTGTTGGCCAGCACCATGCCGATGACGGCACTGGACACCGACGTACCGATGGACCGCATCAACGTGTTGAGACCGTTCGCCGCGCCGGTCTCCGAGGCCGGCACCGCGCCGACGATCAGCGCGGGCAGCGAGGAGTAGGCGAGGCCGATGCCGGCGCCGAGGACCACGGACGTGACGATCGTCTGCCAGGCCGCGTCCATCAGACCGAGGCCGCCGCCGTAGCCGAGCGCGATGACCAGCAGGCCGATGATGAGGGTGGTCTTCGGGCCGTACCTGGCGGACAGGCGGGCGTAGACCGGCGCCGTGAACATCATGGTCAGGCCCAGCGGGGCGACGCACAGACCGGCGACGACCATGGACTGGCCGAGGCCGTAGCCGGTGGCCTTCGGCAGCTGGAGCAGCTGGGGCAGGACCAGCGAGACGACGTAGAACGCCACCCCGACCATGATCGACGCGAGGTTGGTGAAGAGGACGGCCGGGCGCGCGGTGGTGCGCAGGTCGACCAGGGGCGCCGTCACGCGCAGCTCGTACAGGCCCCACAGGACGAGGACCACGACCGACGCGGCGAACAGGCCGAGGGTCGTCCCCGAGGACCAGCCCCAGTCACTGCCCTTGGTGATGGGCAGCAGGAGCAGCACCAGGCCGGTCGACAGGCCCAGCGCGCCGAGCAGGTCGAAGGAGCCCTGCGCCCGCATCGGGGACTCGGGTACGACCAGGAGGGTCAGGACGATGGACAGCGCGCCGAGGCCCGCGGCGCCGTAGAACAGGGCGTGCCAGTTCGCGTGCTGCGCGACCAGGGCGGCGGCGGGCAGCGCGAGGCCGCCGCCGACACCGATCGAGGAACTCATCAGGGCCATGGCCGAGCCGAGCTTCTCGCGGGGCAGCATGTCGCGCATCAGGCCGATGCCGAGCGGGATCGCGCCCATCGCGAAGCCCTGCAGGGTACGGCCGACGATCATGGTGAGCAGCTGGCTGGTGAGCGCGCTGACCAGGGCGCCGGCCACCATCACGGCGAGGCTGAGTATCAGCATCCGCCGCTTGCCGTACAGGTCGCCGAGCCGGCCCATGATCGGGGTGGCGACGGCGCCGGACAGCAGGGTCGAGGTCAGCACCCAGGTGGCGTTGGAGGGGGCGGTGTCCAGCAGCTGCGGCAGGTCCTTGATGACCGGCACGAGCAGGGTCTGCATCACCGCGACGACGATGCCCGCGAAGGCGAGCACCGGGACCACGGCGCCGCTGGCCCTCCGAGGCGGCTGGTCGGTCGTCGTGTGGGTCATTGAGTGAGGCCTCCCGTGTACATGAGTGCCGGGTAAACCTCGTATGCAGAGGCAACTATTCCGTTGCTTCGGGCCTCTAATGAATCCTTGACCAGCTCATGGGTATCTGACCTGCCGTCACCCATGGTGCCTTGGTGGAACAGGTTCTACTCTGCGCGCCATGAAGGCCTATGTAGCCGGGGTCGGGATGACCAGGTTCGAGAAGCCCGAGACCCGTCAGTGGCAGTACTGGGACATGGTGCGCGAGGCCGGGGGCGCGGCACTGGCGGATGCGGGAGTCATGTACGAGGACGTGGAACAGGTTCCCGTCGGCTACTGCTTCCAGCCCTCCACCGCCGGCCAGCGCGCCGCCTACGAACTCGGCCTGACCGGCATCCCCGTCTACAACGTCAGCAACAACTGCGCGACCGGCGCGACCGCGCTGATGCTCGCCCGGCAGCTCGTCGAAGGGGGCGCCGCCGACTGCGTACTGGCGCTGGGCTTCGAGAAGATGAAGAAGGGCGCGCTGGGCGGGGGAGCCGGCGGCGGAGACTTCAGCGCGTCCCCCGTCGCCCGGCACTACGGCGTCATGGCCGCCCGGCACGGCTTCGAGGCCACCCCGCCCACCGCGCAGATCTTCGGCGACGCGGCCCGCGAGCACATGGAGCGGTACGGCACGACCGAGGCACAGCTCGCCGCGGTCGCCGCCAAGAACCACCGGCACTCCGCGCACAACCCCTACGCCCAGTTCCGGGACGTGTACGACGTCGCCGGCGTCCTCGCCTCCCGCACCGTCCACCGGCCGCTGACCAGACTCCAGTGCTCGCCGACCTCCGACGGCGCGGCGGCGGCCGTCGTGGTGTCCGGGCGGTTCGCCTCGCGGCGCGGGCTCACCGGCCTCGTGGAGATCGCCGGGCAGGCCATGACCACGGACACCGCGGAGTCCTTCGCGTCCGGCTCCTGCATCGACGTCGTCGGGCAGCCCATGTCCCGCGACGCGGCCCGGCAGGCGTACGAGCGCGCCGGACTCGGCATCGAGGACGTGGATGTGATCGAACTGCACGACTGCTTCTCGGTCAACGAACTGCTGACGTACGAGGCGCTCGGCATGTGCGCCCCCGGGGAGTCCGGGAAGCTGGTCGAATCGGGCGCGACGACGTACGGCGGGCGCTGGGTGGTGAACCCGTCGGGCGGGCTGATCTCCAAGGGGCATCCGCTGGGCGCGACCGGGCTGGCCCAGACGGCCGAGCTGGTGTGGCAGCTGCGCGGCGAGGCGGGAGGGCGGCAGGTGCCGGACGCGCGGGTGGCGCTCGCGCACAACATCGGACTGGGCGGGGCGGCGGTGGTGACGGTCCTGCGCGCGGTCTAGTCCATACGACCTACTACCGGGGGGCGTGGTGGTGGTCCGAAATGCCGATGCAAGGACCGTAACCGGGTTGAGAGCATGACACCCATGCTGGAAGCCCCCGACACCACAGTCCTCATATCCCGCCGTACGACCGCGCCCACCTGGCTGGTGGTGGCGCTCGCCTGTGCCGGACAGTTCCTGGTCGTCCTCGACGTGTCGGTGGTGAACGTCGCCCTGCCGTCCATGCGCAGCGACCTCGGCCTGACCCCGTCGGGCCTGCAGTGGGTGGTGAACGCGTACGCCATCGCCTTCGCCGGGTTCATGCTGCTCGGCGGCCGGGCCGGTGACCTGTACGGGCGCAAGCGCATGTTCCTCGTCGGCCTCGGCCTGTTCACGCTGGCCTCGCTGGGCGGCGGCCTCGCGCAGGAGGGCTGGCAGCTGCTGCTGGCGCGGGCCGTGCAGGGGCTGGGCGCGGCGGTGCTGGCCCCCTCGACCCTGACGCTGCTGACCTCCGCGGTGCCGGAGGGGGCGGCGCGGGCCCGCGCGATCGCCACCTGGACCGCGGTCGGCGCCGGGGGCGGGGCCGCGGGCGGGGTCGTCGGCGGGGTGCTCGTGGACCTGCTGTCCTGGCGCTGGGTGCTGCTGATCAACGTGCCGGTGGGCGCGCTCGTGCTGGCCGGCTCGGTGCGCTGGCTCACCGAGAGCCGGGCCGGCGACGGGCGGCGCCTGGACCTGCCGGGCGCAGTTCTGGTGACGGCGGGCCTCGCGACCCTGGCCTACGGCATCTCGCAGACCGAGGCGCAGGGCTGGACGGCCGCCGCCACGCTGCTGCCGCTGCTCGCCGGACTGCTGCTGATCGTCCTGTTCCTGCTGGTCGAGGCGCGTACGGCGGCCCCGCTGATGCCGCTCGGGCTGCTGCGGCTGCGCTCGGTCGCCTCGGCGAACGCGGCGATGTTCTTCTCCGGCTCGGCCATGTTCTGCATGTGGTACTTCATGACGCTCTACGCCCAGAACGTCCTCGGCTACTCGCCGCTCGCGGCCGGGGTCGCCCTCGTGCCCAGCTCGCTGGCCGTGGTCGTCGGCTCCAAGCTGGCGCCGCGCCTGATGCGGGCGGCGGGCGCGCGGACCGTGGCGGCGCTGGGCACGCTCGTGGCCGCGACGGGCTTCGGCTGGCAGTCGACGATGACCGCGCACGGGGCGTACGTCACCGCGATCATGATCCCGGGGATCCTGATGATGCTCGGCGCGGGTCTGGCGGCGACCCCGCTCGCCTCCCTCGCCACGTCGGGGGCGGCGCCGGGCGAGGCCGGGGTGGTGTCGGGGCTGGTCAACACCTCGCGCACGATGGGCGGCTCGCTCGGGCTGGCCGTGATGTCGACCGTCGCCGCGGCGGGCACGGGCAGCGGCCAGGGCCCCGAGGCGCTGACGGACGGCTACGCGCTGGCCTTCCGGGCCAGTACGGCGGTGCTGCTGGGCGGGGCGGTGCTGATGCTGCTGTGGCTGCCGCGAAAAATTTCCGCGCCTTCCTCCCGGTGAGGCAACGGTCCGGGCGGCTCATGGACTCCTTTTGACATCAAGGGAGGTGCCCATGGGGGACGGGAAGAACGCTCGGAACGAGGAGTTCCAGAGCTTCATGGTCGGCCGCCGGAGGTGAAGTGGTTCGTGTGCGTCGCGCCGGAGGGCACCGCGTACAAGGAGGCCGCGGTGACGCGATGACGGCCGGAGCCGGTGAGAGGACCGGGCGGCCCGGTCACAGCCACCCCTGCTGCCGGGCCTCCCGTACCGCCTCCGCCCGGTTGCGGGTGCCGGTCTTGCCGATCGCCGAGGACAGGTAGTTGCGGACGGTGGACTCGGACAGGTGCAGCGTGCCGGCGATGTCGGCGACCGTCGCCCCGTCCGCCGACGCCTTCAGCACATCGCACTCGCGGGCCGTCAGCGGACTCGGTCCGGCGCTGAGGGCGGCGGCGGCCAGCGCCGGATCGACGACGGTCTCCCCGGTGAGCACGCGACGGATCGCCGCGGCCAGTTCCTCCACCGGCCCGTCCTTGACGAGGAACCCGGCCGCCCCGGCCTCCATGGCCCGGCGCAGATAGCCGGGCCGGCCGAAGGTGGTGAGGATCAGCACCCGGCAGTCGGGTGCCTGCTTCCGCAGCTCGGCCGCCGCGTCCAGCCCGCTGATGCCCGGCAGTTCGATGTCCAGCAGGGCCACGTCCGGCCGGTGGGTGAGCACGGCGTCGACGATGCCGCCGCCCGAGCCCAGCTGGGACACCACCTCGATGTCCTCCTCCATGCCGAGCAGCAGAGCGAGCGCACCCCGCATCATGCCCTGGTCCTCGGCGAGCAGCACCCGAATGGACTTGGCGGACCGATGGCCCCGGGGCATCTCGTTCATGGCGCCAGATTACGGCGATCGAGTCGGCGTGGGACGGGCCGCCCGCCGGATCCGCCCTCGATGTCTGAAGAGGCGGGGTTCCTCCAGTCGTTGCCCAAGGCGCGGACAGCCGCCGGTGATTAAAGAATCGGCATGGTCCGGTGCAGCGGGGGTTGACGGCGTCGGACGGCACCCAAACAATCGCCCGTGCATTTCCAGAAATCCACGCTAATTCCACAGTCGGAATGGTTCGGTATTTCGGTCGAACGCTGTCCGGAATATCGAACGCCCTGTTCCGCACGGCCCCGCACCGCCCTACGACGAAACCGAGGTGCACCGACTCATGACATCCCCCCACACCGGCCCCCGGCGGCTGAGAAGCGCCGCCCTGTCCGTCCTCGCGGTCTGCGCGACCCTCGCCGCCCTGCTCCTCGGCACCGGCGCACCCCAGGCCGCCGCGGCCGGTTCACTGCCCTGTGACATCTACGCCGCCGCGGGCACCCCCTGCGTCGCCGCGCACAGCCTGGTCCGGGCGCTGTACGGGTCGTACAACGGCCCGCTCTACCAGGTGCGGCGCGCCTCGGACGGGGCCAGGACCAACATCGGGGTGCTGTCCGCCGGAGGCTACGCCGACGCCGCCGCCCAGGACTCCTTCTGCTCCGGCACGACCTGCATCGTCACCGAGATCTACGACCAGTCCGCCCGGCACAACAACCTCACCGTCGAGGGGGCGGGCGGTGCCGGCGCGGCCGATGTCGGGGCGCCCGCCGACGCGCTTCCGGTGACCGTCGGCGGCCATCAGGTCTACGGCCTGGAGATCTCCGCCGGGATGGGCTACCGGGACAACTCCACCTCGGGCGTCGCCGTGAACGGGCAGGCCGAGGGGATGTACATGGTGACGTCGGGCACCCATGTCAACAACCGCTGCTGCTTCGACTACGGCAACGCCGAGACCAACAACAAGGACACCGGCAACGGCCACATGGACGCCATCAACTTCGGCACCGAGTGCTGGTTCTCGCCCTGCTACGGACAGGGCCCCTGGGTGCAGGCCGACCTGGAGAACGGGCTGTTCCAGTCCGACGCCGGATACAGCAGGAACACCTCCGACACCGGCACCGGACCCCTGCCTTTCGTGACCGCGCTGCTCAAGAACAACGGGCAGAACCATTTCGCGCTGAAATACGGAAATGCCCAGTCCGGCGGGCTCACCACCACCTATTCCGGGGGTGAACCGACCAGGAGCGGATACTCGCCGATGCACCAGGAGGGCGCGATCGTCCTCGGCACCGGCGGCGACAACAGCAACGGCTCCATCGGCTCCTTCTTCGAGGGCGTCATGACCTCCGGCATCCCGACCGACGCCGCCGACAACGCCGTCCAGGCCGACATCGTCTCCGTCGGCTACGGCGGCGCGACCGGCGGCACCGGCACCCTGAACCCCGGCTCGGAGGTCTCCCTGCGCGCCACCACCTCCTGCTGCACCAGCGACTACGTCCGCCACCAGGACAACGCCGGTGTCCTCTCCTCGATCACGTCGAGCAGTTCCAGCCTGGACAAGAGCGACGCGACCTGGATCGTGCGCCGGGGACTCGCGAGCGGCTCCTGCGTCTCCTTCGAGTCGCGGAACTACCCCGGCGACTACCTTCGCCACTACAACTACAAGCTCTACCGGCAGCCCATGGACGGCACCGCCCAGTTCCGGGCCGACGCCACCTTCTGCCCGCAGACCGGCAAGAGCGGCACCGGCACCTCGTTCGCCTCCTACAACTACCCGACGAGATACCTGCGCCACTACGCCTACAACCTCTACATAGCGAGCAACGGCGGATCCAACGACTTCGACAGCGGCACGTCCTGGACCGACGACGTCAGCTGGGCGGTCAGCTCGCCCTGGGCGCCGTAGCCGCGGAGCCCGCGAACTCCGCCGACACGGCGGGCAGTTCGGCGGTCACCGTGAAACCGCCGCGTGGCGACGGGCCGGCCGTGAGCGAGCCGCCCGCCGCCGCGAGGCGCTCGGTCAGCCCCTTCAGCCCCGTGCCGCCGATGCCCTGCTCGAGCCGGCGCACGGGCCTGCCGCTGCCGTTGTCGGTCACGGTGAGCCGGGCCTGCTCGGTGCCGCTCTCGACGGTGATCTCACAGCGGCCCGCGTCGCTGTGCCGGACCACATTGGTGACCGCCTCGCGCACCACCCAGCTCAGCAGCGCCTCCGTCTGCGGTTCGAGTGGCTCACCGGACTGGCGCACCACCGGCTCCACGCTCGCCGCGGACAGTGCCGAACGGGCCCGGGTCAGCTCCGTGGCGAGGCTGCCCTCTCGGTAGCCGGTCACCGCCTCGCGGATCTCGGTGAGCGCCTGCCGGCCCACCGACTCGATGTCCGCGATCTGGCCCAGTGCCGCGTCCATGTCGCGCGGAGCCAGCCGCCGGGCCGCCTCCGACTTCACCACGATCACCGACAGTGTGTGCCCGAGGAGGTCGTGCAGATCCCGCGAGAAACGCAGCCGCTCCTTCTCCACCGCGCGCCGGGCCAGTTCCTCACGGGCGGCGCGCAGTTCCCGTACGGCCTCGGACAGGCCGAGGATCGCGGCGGTCACCATGCTGGAGAGGAAGGTCGCGTAGCCGATGTTCGTCGCGTCCTCCCAGCCGCCGCGGACGGCGGAGACGCAGGCCGCGTACACCGTCAGCAGCAGCCCTGTGCGGCCCAGCCACGGCCCGCGCAGGGCGGCGCCGACGGCGAGGCCGAGCAGTGGGAAGAACATCAGCCAGTTGCCGCCGTAGCCGAGGGCGAGTCCCGTGGTCACCAGGCCCATGAGGAGCACCGCCACCCTGGTGGAGGCGGCCTCCCGCTTCTCCCGGTCGAAGGAGCGGAAGGTGACGTAGATGTACAGGGAGTTGAAGGTCAGCAGGCCCAGACCGCCGATCAACGGGTTCGGGGTCCTGCCCTGGAGGAGGTTGGAGAAGGACCCCATCCCCATCAGCAGCCAGGGCAGCAGGGTGAAACCGGTGGGAGGCGGTCCCGGATGGTCGACGTCCGGCTCCCCGCCGTGCTTCCGGGCGGCCCGTTGCGCCGCCTTGAAGCGCTCGTGCGCGGCCCGCCACTGGTGCCGCTCGGCCTGCAGGGCCTGTATCCGGCACCGGACTCCCGTAACCCACGTCATCTCTGATTCCCCCGGTCAGATGGTCCCCGCCCGACGGCGGTACGACAGCACAGCGTATGAGCCGAACAGAACGAGCCAAGCCGTCAGCGCGATGATGGCACCGGCGCCTGGCACGCGGCAGATGCGCATGTACGGACTCGGGCAGTACACATGTCACCGCCGACCCGACCTGACACCCCGTCAGGAGCCTTCACAACTGAGGGCCGCTGGGCTATACAGAGGGCGCCGGACTGGAACGCGTTCTAGGTCGGCCCGTGGCGACCTCGGTGCGGCCGACGGTGCGGACGGCCGTGCCGAGGTCTTGAGACCTCCCAGGAGTCCCATGCCCATCGACCCAGCCAAAGCCCTGGCCGCCGAGCCGCGCTCCGGCCCGATCACCTGGACCACCAAGGACGTCCAGCTCTACCACCTCGGCATCGGCGCGGGCATCCCCGCCACGGACCCGGACGAACTGCGCTACACCCTGGAATCCCGGCTGCACGTCCTGCCGAGCTTCGCCACCGTCGCCGGCTCCGGCGCGCCGGGCGTGATCGGGGGGCTGTCCCTGCCCGGTGTGGAGGTCGAGCTCGCCAAGGTCCTGCACGGCGGGCAGACGCTGGAGGTCCACCGTCCCCTCCCGCCCGAGGGCACGGCGACCGCGACCCGCCGGATCGCCGCCGTCCACGACAAGGGCAAGGCCGCCATCCTCGTCCTGCGTACCGAGGTCGCCGACGACGACGGGCCGCTGTGGACCGACGACGCGCACATCTTCGTGCGGGGCGAGGGCGGCTTCGGCGGCGACCGCGGCCCGTCCGGCCGCCTCGACCCGCCCACCGGGGACCCCGACCGGACCGTCGAACGCCCCGTCCGCGAGGACCAGGCCCTGCTCTACCGTCTCTCCGGCGACTGGAACCCGCTGCACGCCGACCCCGAGTTCGCCAGGATCGCCGGGTTCGAGCGGCCCATCCTGCACGGCCTGTGCACCTACGGCATCACGCTCAAGGCGGTCGTGGACACGCTGCTGGGCGGCGAGGTCACCCGCGTCCGCGGCTACGGCACACGGTTCGCCGGGGTGATGTATCCGGGCGAGACCCTGCGCATCCGCATGTGGCGCGAGGAGGGCCGGGTGCGGGTGGCCGTGAGCGCGGTGGAGCGGGGCGACGCGCCGGTCCTCGCCGACACCGTCGTAGAGCACTCCTGAAACCCGTATCGAGGGGAGCCGCACCATGCGCGCAGCCGTACTGCACGAGATCGGCCAGGAAAAGCTGGAGGTCCTCGACGACGTCGAGGCGGTGGGCTTCGGCCCCGGCAGGGTCCGGGTCCGGGTGCGGGCCACCGGGCTGTGCCACTCGGACCTGTCCGCGATGAACGGGGTGCTGCCGCAGCCCGCGCCGTTCGTGCCGGGCCACGAGGGCGCGGGCGAGATCCTCGAAGTGGGGGAGGGGGTGCGGGGCCTGAAACCGGGCGACCGGGTCGTCCTGTGCTGGCTGCCCGCCTGCGGTGCGTGTCCGGCCTGCAGGCGCGGGCAGACCCAGCTGTGCCTGGCCGGGTTCATGAACGCGGGAACCCCGAACTTCCAGCGCTCCGGCACTGACGTCTTCGGCTTCGCCGGCACCGGCACCTTCGCCGAGGAGGTCGTGGTCGACGCCGGCTGCGCGGTGCCGATCCCCGAGGACGTGCCCTTCGACATCGCCGCGCTGATCGGCTGCGGCGTGACCACCGGACTCGGCGCCGCCCTCAACACCGCCGATGTGGAGGCCGGTTCGTCGGTCGCCGTCATCGGGTGCGGGGGCGTCGGCATCTCCGCCGTACAGGGGGCCCGGCTGAAGGGCGCCGCCGAGATCGTCGCCGTCGACCCGGTGGCCTCCCGGCGTGAGTCCGCTCGCAGGTTCGGCGCGACGAAGGCGGTTTCGCCCGACGGGCTGGCCGACGCCAGGCAGCAGGTCACCGGCGGCGAGGGCTTCGACTACGTCTTCGAGGTCGTCGGCAGGTCCGCCACCGCGCGGACGGCGTACGAGAACACCCGGCGCGGCGGCACCCTGGTCGTGGTCGGCGCCGGCGCCCTGGACGACTTCCTGCAGCTCAACATGTTCGAGCTGTTCTTCGACGAGAAGCGGATCCTGCCGTCCATGTACGGCGGCGGGGACGTACTGCGCTCCTACGAGCGCACGATCGCCCTGTGGCGGGCGGGACGCGTCGACCTCGCCGGCCTGATCACCCACCGCGTGCCGCTGGCCGGGATCAACGAGGCACTGGACCAGATGCGTACCGGGACGGCCCTGCGTACGTGCATCGAGATCTGAGGACGCCGCGCATGTCACTGCCACTCGAAGGACGGTCCGCGATCGTCACCGGCGCCGGACGTGGCCTCGGCCGGGCCGAGGCCCTGGAACTCGCCCGGCTCGGCGCGGCCGTCGTCGTCAACGACTACGGGCGGCCCGGGCGCGACGGTTCGGGCGCGGCCTCGGCGGGTCCGGCCGAAGAGGTCGCCGCCGAGATCCGCGACCGGGGCGGCCGGGCCGTCGCGCACACCGGGGACGTCGCCGACTTCGCACAGGCACGGGAGCTCGTGCGGTCGGCGATCGAGGAGTTCGGCAAGCTGGACATCCTCGTCAACAACGCGGGCATCCTGCGCGACCGCATGGTCTTCTCCATGAGCGAGGACGAGTGGGACACGGTGATCCGCGTCCACCTCAAGGGCCACTTCAACACCACCCGCTTCGCCGCCGCGCACTGGCGGGAGCGGTCCAAGGCGGCCGGGGGAGCGAAGATCTACGGGCGGATCGTGAACACCTCCTCGGAGGCGTTCCTCGCCGGCTCCGCGGGACAGCCCAACTACGCGGCCGCGAAGGGCGGCATCGTCGGGCTCACCACCTCCACGGCCCTCGCCCTCGCCAAGTACGGCGTGACCGCCAACGTCATCTGCCCCCGTGCCCGTACCCGGATGACCGAGGACGTCTTCGCCGGCTTCCAGCGGCCGGAGCAGGGCCTGGACCCGCTGGCCCCCGAACATGTCGCCCCGCTCGTCGGCTACCTGGCCGCACCGGCCGCCGCCCGCGTCAACGGCCAGCTGCTCGTCGTCCACGGCGGCATGGTCGCGATCGTCGAACGGCCCCGGGTGCAGGCCACGTTCGACAGCAAGCAGGAGACGTTCACGTACGACGAGCTCGACGCGCTGCTCACCCCGCACTACGCGGACCGGCCCGAGGGGGAGACCTTCGCGGCGGCGGAGGTGCTCGGGCTCAAGCGGGGCTGAGGCCGCGGAGAGCGGGGCTGAGAACGCGAAGAGGGGGTGCCCGTCGGGGCACCCCCTCTTCCTTCCTGCAACCGTCAGGCAGCCGCCTCGGCGGTCTCCCCGGCCGGCCTCCGGTGCCGGCCGTGCGGAGCCGTCTCGCTCTCCTGGGCCGCGACCGGGCCCCGGTGCCTGCCGTGGCCGGCAGCCTCCTGGGAGTCGGCGGACAGCTGCTCCGTCGTGCTGGTGTCGCTCATCGGACGTATTCACCCCGTCATATGATCTTTCGTACAGCCGGGCGAGTGTAACCAACACACCACCGGCCGAATCCAGGCGCACACGCCAACCGCCACTACTTCGTTACAAGTCGTCCCAGGGGCGCCTGCTGCAACGGCACCGGACGCGCCGGCACCGGCTGCGGAGCCTGGAGCCGCGCAGGCTCCGGAGGGTCCGGTTCGGTCGCCGGCCGCGACACCTCGGGTGCCTCGGCCGCCGTGCCGTCCCGGACCGGACCCTCCGGGCCCGCGCCCCCCGACCCCCCGGTTCCCCCCGAAGGCCCGGCGATGCCGCTCCCCGCGGCGGCCGTGCCTCCCGTCTCCCCCCTGGGTGCCGTCAGTTCCGCCACGCCGCACGGAGTCTCCCGCGTGGCGTACGGCAGCCGCAGCACCCCGTCCCGTGTCCACAGCCCGGCCCCGGCCAGCCAGCCCTCGGGCGCGGGGAGATGGCTCACCTGCCGTCCCGCCGGCCGCCAGGTGCTCACCCAGCTGCCGACCGGTCCGTCCACGCGCAGCGCCACCGCGCAGTTCTCCGGCATCAGCACCTGTCCGGGCTGGATCGCGAACGGCGTCACCACGCAGTCCGGCATGCGCAGGCTCTCCGGGAAGCGGACCGGCAGCATGCTGCCGAGCACCCCCCAGCCCAATCGTTCCTCCCCCGGAGAGGGGGCGTCGGAGGAGATGAGCAGCAGCCCGCTGTCGGGGTCGGCGAGCAGCAGCCGGTCGTGGCTGGCGGCGGCGATCTGCAGCAGCGGCGACACCTCGGCGCGCTCCAGGTCCACCACGACCGTCTTGACGGGCCCGCCCAGCTCCCGGTCCAGCGCCAGCATCCGCCCGGCGCGGTCCAGCCAGACCCCGCCCGAGCAGCGCCCCGGCACCTCGGCGAGCCGCTCGGGCCCGAAGGGGCCGCCCGCCACCAGCCACACCACGCTGGAGCGCGGGCCGACGGCGAGGGCGTACGCCCGCACACCCCCCGGTGCCGGCGGCAGCAGCGTGAGCCGGGTGCCGGGTTCGGGGCACTCCACCGCGCCCAGCGGCAGCTCACCGGTGCCGGGGCCGGCCGGGTACAGCAGCGAGAAGGCGTGCCGGTGCTCGACCAGCCGGTGGATCAGCACCCGGCCGTCGGACAGGGGCTGCACCTCGGTGCCGGGCTCCTCCGGCTGGTTGCCGGGCAACGGCACCGCGTACGGCTCCGGGCCGTCCAGCGTCCAGCGCTCCGGGAACCACGACTCGCCCTCGCGCGCGAGCCGCGCCGCGTACGCGCCGTCCGCCGTGATGGCGCACCCCGCCCCACCGCCCTCCGCACCGGTCGACGGGGGTTCGATCGCACAGGCCGTCATCGTCGGTCACCTCCGGCGAACGAAGCTAGTTTTCGCACGCACAGGCGGGGGACCGGCCGACAGTCACTTCACACATAAGGGTGGCGCAGAAGCGATTCACCTGAGGAAACCGGTGCTTATGTGCTGAGCGGGGTCAGACCCGGCGCATGCGGTACGGTCCGCGGACCAGCCAGGTAGCCTTTCCCTCGTGCCCCGTCTGTCTGAAGTCATCGCCGCGCTGGAGAACCTGTGGCCCGCCGAGCGGGCCGAGTCCTGGGACGCGGTCGGCACGGTCGTGGGCGACCCCGACCAGGAGGTCACCCGGGTCCTGTTCGCCGTCGACCCCGTGCAGGGGATCGTCGACGAGGCGGTGAGGCTCGGCGCCGGCCTGCTGGTCACCCACCACCCGCTGTACCTGCGCGGCACGACCACGGTCGCCGCGACCCACTTCAAGGGCCGGGTCGTGCACACCCTCATCAAGAACGACATCGCCCTGCACGTCGCCCACACCAACGCCGACACCGCCGACCCGGGTGTCTCGGACGCCCTCGCCGGCGCGCTCGACCTGAGGGTCGTACGCCCCCTCGTGCCGGACCCCACCGACCCGCAGGGCTGCCGGGGCCTGGGCCGCGTCTGCGAACTCGACCACCCGCTGACCGTCCGTGAGCTGGCCGCGCGCGCCGCCGAACGGCTGCCCGCCACCGCGCAGGGCATCCGGGTGGCCGGCGACCCCGACGCCGTCGTCCGCACGGTCGCCGTCAGCGGCGGCTCCGGCGACAGCCTCTTCGACCAGGTCCGCGCGGCCGGCGTCGACGCCTTCCTCACCGCCGACCTGCGCCACCACCCCGCCTCCGAGGCGGTGGCCCGAAGCCCCCTCGCGCTGCTCGACGCGGCGCACTGGGCCACCGAGTGGCCCTGGTGCGAGCTGGCCGCGAGCCAGCTCGACGAGATCTCCGACCGTCACGGCTGGGACCTCCGGGTCCATGTCTCCAAGACGGTCACCGACCCCTGGACCGCCCACGCGGCGTCCACCGTCACCACTAGCTAATGGGAGCCCCCAACTGAACGCCGCGCCCGCCGACCAGATCCGACTCCTCGACGTCCAGGCCCTCGACGTCCGCCTGCAGCAGCTGGCTCACAAGCGGAAGTCGCTGCCCGAGCACGCCGAGATCGACTCGCTGAACAAGGACCTCACGCAGCTGCGGGACCTGCTCGTCGCCGCGCAGACCGAGGAGAGCGACACCGCCCGCGAGCAGACCAAGGCCGAGCAGGACGTGGACCAGGTGCGCCAGCGCGCCGCCCGCGACCAGCAGCGCCTGGACTCCGGCGCGGTCACCTCGCCGAAGGACCTGTCCAACCTCCAGCACGAGATCGCCTCCCTCGCCAAGCGGCAGGGCGACCTGGAGGACGTGGTCCTGGAGGTCATGGAGCGCCGCGAGGCCGCGCAGGAGCGGGTGAACGAGCTGACCGAACGGGTGGCCTCCGTCCAGTCGAAGATCGACGACGCGACCGCGCGCCGGGACGCGGCCTTCGAGGGGATCGACGGCGAGGCCGCCTCGGTGACCAAGGAGCGCGAGGTCGTGGCGGCCGCCGTCCCCGCCGACCTCCTCAAGCTCTACGACAAGCTGCGTGAGCAGCAGGGCGGCATCGGCGCGGCCAAGCTGTACGCCCGCACCTGCCAGGGCTGCCGCCAGGAGCTGGCGATCACCGAGCTGAACGACATCCGCGCGGCGGCGCCGGACACGGTGGTGCGGTGCGAGAACTGCCGCCGCATCCTGGTGCGCACGGCCGAGTCGGGTCTGTAAGAGTCGGTAAGGGGCTTTCGGGGTGCGGGAGTTCATCGTCGAGGCGGACGGCGGGTCGCGGGGCAATCCGGGGCCCGCGGGCTACGGGGCGGTCGTGCGGGACGCGGCGACGGGAGAGGTCCTGGCGGAGGCGGCGCAGTACATCGGCGTCGCCACGAACAACGTGGCCGAGTACCGGGGCCTGGTGGCCGGCCTGCGCGCCGCCCACGCCCTCGACCCGTCGGCCCGGGTCCACGTCCGTATGGACTCCAAGCTGGTCGTCGAGCAGATGTCGGGCCGCTGGAAGATCAAGCACCCCGACATGAAGCCCCTGGCGACCGAGGCACGGTCGGTCCTCTCCCCGGACCAGGTCACCTACGAGTGGATCCCCCGCGCCCAGAACTCACACGCCGACCGCCTGGCCAACGAGGCGATGGACGCAGGGGCCAAGGGCAGGCAGTGGTCGCCGTCAGAGTCGCGGGCGGCTCTGGACACGGCGTCCACGGTTCCGGAGCCGTCGGGCCCGCCGGGCGACGCGGCGGCGGGCGCGGCGAGGGCCCGGGCGGCGCTGGCGAAGGGGCGTGCGGCTGACGCAGCCGCCGCAGCCGCGGGCGGCGACGCCGCCGTAGCCGCGGGCGGTCGTGCCGCTGGGGCGGCGCCCGTCCCGCCGGAAGCGGCACCGCTCGGCGAGGAGCGCCTGTCCACCCCCGGCGAGCAGCGCCTGTCCGGCGCCGGAGGGGAAACCTCCGCCCCCACCGAGCCGCACACCTCGACGCCGGGCTGGAGCAGCGCCCCCGACCTCGGCGCCCCCGCCACCTTCGTGCTCCTGCGCCACGGCGAAACCCCCCTCACCCCACAGAAACGCTTCTCCGGCAGCGGCGGCACCGACCCCTCCCTCTCCGCCGCCGGCCGCGAACAGGCCCACCGGGCCGCGGAGGCACTCGCCAGGCGCGGCACCGTCCAGGCCGTCCTCGCCTCCCCCCTCACCCGCACCCGCGAGACCGCCGCCGTCGTCGCCGCCCGACTCGGCCTCGAGGTGACGATCGAAGACGGCCTGCGCGAGACGGACTTCGGCGCCTGGGAGGGGCTCACCTTCGGCGAGGTCCGCGAGCGCTACCCGGACGACCTGAACGCCTGGCTCGCCGACCCGGAGGCCCACCCCACCGGCGGCGGCGAGAGCTTCGCCGAGACGGCCACCCGGATCGCCGCGACCCGCGACAAGCTGGTGGCGGCCTACGCGGGCTGCACCGTCCTGCTGGTCAGCCACGTCACCCCGATCAAGACCCTCGTCCGCCTCGCCCTCGGCGCCCCGCCCGAGTCGCTGTTCCGCATGGAACTGTCCGCCGCCTCACTGTCGGCGGTGGCGTACTACGCGGACGGCAACGCGAGCGTACGGCTGTTCAACGACACGTCCCACCTGCGCCCCTGAGCCCGGCGAGCTGTGCCGCGCCGCGCGCCAGCTCCTCGACCCGGGCCCAGTCCCCGGCGGCCACCGCGTCCGCCGGGGCCATCCAACTGCCGCCCACGCAGCCGACGTTGGGCAGCGACAGATACTCCGGCGCGGTCGCCGGACCGATCCCGCCCGTCGGACAGAAGCGGGCCTGCGGCAGCGGGCCGGCCAGGGACTTCAGATAGGCCGTGCCGCCCGCGGCCTGCGCCGGGAAGAACTTCATCTCCCGCACCCCGCGCTCCAGCAGCGCCACCACCTCCGAGGTGGTCGAGACGCCGGGCAGGAACGGGACCCCGGACGCCCGCATCGCCGTCAGCAGCGCGTCCGTCCACCCGGGGCTGACCAGGAACCGTGCCCCGGCCGCCACGCACCCGGTCACCTGCTCCGGGGTGATCACCGTCCCCGCTCCCACGACCGCCTCGGGCACCGCACCGGTGATCGCGCGGATCGCCTCCAGCGCCGCCGGGGTCCTGAGCGTCACCTCGATCGCGGGCAGCCCGCCCGCCACCAGCGCCCGCGCCAGCGGTACGGCGTCGGAGGCGTCGGAGAGGACCACCACGGGCACGACGGGCGCGAGATCCAGTACGGAGGCGGCCGAAGAGGAGGGCGGCGGTGAGGTCATGCCCTCATCGTGCCCAGCGGATGCAGCATGCGCAAAGGGCGTTGCGTATAATGCAACGCCCGCCAGGGCTGAGCCCCCTCGGGTGCTTCCCTCAGTGGATCTCCTCCACCAGCACGTCCAGCGACCACGGCTTCCCGGCCTTCCCCGGCGCCGCCGCCTCCACCTCGTACCCGAGCTCCCGCAGCACCTCGACCAGCTCGGCGGGGTCCTTCGGCGCGGCACCGGCCGTCAGCAGGCTCCGCACCATCCGGCCCTTGGTCGCCTTGTTGAAGTGGCTGACCACCTTCCGGGTCGGCGCGTGCAGCACCCGCACGGTCGCCGTCCGTCCCGCGACCTCGCCCTTCGGCTTCCAGGCCGTCGCGTAGGCCGAGGAGCGCAGGTCCAGCACCAGCCCGTCCCCGGCCGCCGCCGGCAGCACCTCGGCCATCGGCGTCCGCCAGTGCCCGGCCAGCGCGCCGAGCCCCGGCAGCTTCACGCCCATCGCACAGCGGTAGGAGGGGATGCGGTCCGTGACCCGCACCGCGCCCCACAGCCCGGAGAACACCAGCAGGGAGTCCGCCGCGCGCCGCCGGGCCGCCCCGCCCAGCGTGGCCAGGCCGAGGGCGTCGTACAGCACCCCGGTGTAGATCTCCCCGGCGGGCCGGGCGCCGGCCGTGCGCAGCCCGGCGTTCTTCGCGACCTCGCCGCGCAGCCCCTCGCTCAGCCCGAGCACCCCGCGCGCCTTCTCCTCGTCACCGGAGCACAGCTCGACCAGCTCGCCGAGCACGGCTTCCCGTGCGGCGGTCAGCCCCGGCAGCGACAGCGACCGAAGCTCCAGCGGGGCACCCTCACCCGCGTTCGCCTTGCCTTCCGAGGGCGGCAGCAGGACCAGCAACACGTACTCCTCACGTAGACCTCCGCGACAGCGTACGGCGTGCTCCCGACCCGGCCCCGACCTGCGCTCGCTGTATGCCCCGCCGCAAGATCCGCGTGACCGGCGCCCCCGAGGCCCCCTTGCGGGCCGCCCTCGCCGCACTGCGCGGCGGACTCGGCCTCCCGCGGGACTTCCCGCCGCAGGTTCGGGCCGAGGCCGAGCGCGCGGCGAAGTCGCCCGTCCTGCCGTCGTACGACGCCACCGACATCCCCTTCTTCACCCTCGACCCTCCCGCCTCGACCGACCTCGACCAGGCCATCCACCTGTCCCGGCAGGGCACCGGCTACCGGGTCCGGTACGCCATCGCGGACGTCGCCGCCTTCGTCGTACCCGGCGGGGCGCTGGACGCGGAGGCGCACCGGCGGGTGAACACCCTGTACTTCCCGGACGATCTGGTCCCCCTGCACCCCGCCGTGCTCAGTGAGGACGCGGCCTGCCTGCTGCCGGACCGGGTCCGCCCCGCCGTCCTGTGGACGATCGACCTGGACGCGGAGGGCCGGACCGTCGCCGTCGACGTGCGCCGCGCCCTGGTGCGCAGCCGGGCCGACCGGTACGCCTCGGAGATCTGCCTCGCCGCTGTCGCCGGCCAGGCCCCGCCCGACTGGGTGCTCGCCGCCCTCGACGCGCTGCCCCGGCGGATGGCCGACGGTTCGCGCATCGCCGCCACGGTGGAGCGGGCGTGCGTGGACGTCGTGGAGGCGGCCCTGCTCGAGGACCGGGTCGGGGACGTCTTCGACGGGTGCGTGGTGGACGTCGACGAGCACCGGCCGGGCGTGGGGACCGTGCGGGTGGACTCGCCCGCGGTCGTCGGCCGGATCGAGGGCGACCGCCTCCCGCTCGGCGAGCGCCTGCGGGTACGGCTCGGCCGGGCCGATCCCGGGACGGCGGAAATCCTGTTCAGGCCCGTGTGAGCGCCCGGACGAGGGTGCCGGGGTCGTCGGCGTGCAGGCGCACCGTGTTCACCTGCCGGGGGCGGCCGAGGAGCGACCGGTGGGTGACCGGCTCCGCCAGCTCCAGCCGCACCGACGTCTGGGAACCGATCGCGAGGTCCAGCACGCCGTTCGCCGGCCGGTGCGTCATCCGCGTCTCGCGGTGCACGGCCGTGATCGCGCCCAGCGGAATCCGCAGGTCCACATGGACCCCGTACCGCACCCGCAGCGCCTCCCCGGTCAGCACGTGCGGGCGGACCACACAGGCCGCGTGCAGGCCGACGACGAACAGCACGGTGTAGACGTCCAGGACGAGCAGGACGTCGTGCGCGGTGGGCATGTCGCGCAGCATCGCGGACACGCCGATCGTCTCGACCACGCACACGAAGGCCAGCCCCCACATCGTGGCGCCCTGCCCGCGCATGTACCCGAAACCCCGCCCGCCGGCGGTCCCGTCAGTGCGCCGGGCCAGCCACAGCGCCAGGCTGGTCCAGAGCCGCATCTCGTGCCCCGCGAGCCGTCCCAGTGTCTCCAGCACCCTCATCTCCCCTCCTGCGCAAGGATGGTGAGCGCACGGCGGATCACCTCGGCCTGGGCGGGCGCGACGTCGGCGTACAGGGCGCGCAGGACGGCGTGGCCGGAGTCGACCGGACCGGCCGGCAGCAGTCCCGGGGGGATGCAGCCGGCCAGGGTCCGCGCGGCCTCCGCCACCCGCGGGTCGTCCGGTTCCGCGTCCGCGAGCACGTCGAGCAGCGCGTACACCGCGCGGGTCCGCGCCAGGGCCTCCGGGTCGTCCAGGACGCCGTGCAGCGCGCACAGCAGCCGCTCCCGCTCCTCGGGCCCCGCCCCGGTGTCGATCACGGCGAGAATCTCGCGGTCCTTGGCGGCCGTGGGGGAGCCGTCACCGGCCAACGAGCCGAACAGCTCGGCGAGCCGCGGCGAGACGGGCCCCTCGGCGCCCAACTCCCCACCGTCCAGCAACGCCCGCAGTCGCTGCCGGCGTTCCCGGATCTCCGCCTCCTGCCGGGCCAGGTCCCCGTCCAGTTCGGTGAGCACCTCGACCAGGTCCTTCCCGGCGTCGTCGGCGAGGACGTCCCGCACCTCGGCGAGGCCCAGACCCAGCTCGGTCAGCCTCCGGATCCGGGCGAGGACGACCGCGTGCCGCAGAGCGTAGTGACGGTAGCCGTTGGACCTGCGCTCGGGTTCGGGCAGCAGGCCCAGGTGGTGGTAGTGCCGCACGGTGCGCGTCGTGACGCCGACGGCGGCGGCGAGTTCTCCGATCCGCATGGGACCAGTACAGACGTTGACGTCGCGGCAGGGTCAAGCGGTGACCTGGGGCAGGCCGGGCCAGTGTCTGTCCCCGACCGCATCGAAGCGCTCACCGGCCGACGCCGGTCCCGGCGCGGCATGGAAACGGGGCCCGAAGGCGTTGCACCCATGAGCGCAGCACAGGCAAGGGGGTGCCCGATGACGGAACAGGCGCTGTGGACCAGGGCGCGACTGGGCCGGCTCGGTCCGCCGCTCGACCTGCTGACGGCGAACTTCCGCCGGCACACCTACGCCCCGCACGCCCACGAGGAGTACACGATCGGCGTCTGCGTCGGCGGCTGCGAGGTGATCGACTACCGGGGCGGCCACATCCGCACCGGACCGGGCACCATCGTCGTCCTCGACCCCGGCGAGATGCACACCGGCGGCCCCGCCAACGCCACCGACGGCTACGCCTACCGCGCCCTGTACGCCGAGCCGGCGCTGCTGACCGACGGCATCCTCGGCGGCCTGCCGTACTTCCGCGAACCGCTCCTCGACGACCCCGAGCTCGCCGCCGCGCTCCGCCGCGCCCACACCGAACTCAGCTCCTGCCCCGACCCCCTGGAGGCCGAGTCCGTCCTGCCCTGGCTGCTGACCGCGCTGGCCCGCCGCCACTCCACGGCCAGACCGGGACGCGACCTGGTCCCCGGCGCGCGCACGATAGCCCTGACGGTCCGCGACCGCCTGGCCGACGAACTCACCGCACCCCCGCCGCTGTCCTGTCTCGCCGCCGACCTGGGCCTGTCCCGCTACCAGCTGCTGCGGGCCTTCCGTACGACGATGGGCGTACCCCCGTACGCCTGGCTCGCTCAGTACCGGGTGAGCAGGGCGCGGGGCCTGCTGGAGGCCGGTCTGCGCCCGGCGGAGGTGGCGGGCCTCGTGGGCTTCGCCGACCAGGCGCACCTGACCCGCTGGTTCCGCCGGGTGCTCGGGGTGACGCCGGCGGCGTACCGCACCAGCGTCACCTCGGCCGCACATCGCAACAGCGTTCAAGACACCCCGTGAGGACACGGCCGAAACTCGTCGCATGACTGCACGTGGCTGGTTCCTGTTCTCCCTCATGGGAGTGATCTGGGGCGTCCCCTATCTGATGATCAAGGTGGCGGTGGACGAGGTGTCCCCGCCGGTGGTCGTGTTCACCCGCTGTGCGCTCGGCGCGCTCCTGCTGCTGCCCTTCGCCCTGCGCCAGGGCGGCCTGCCCGGGACCGTACGCACCCACTGGCGGCCCCTGCTGGCCTTCGCGTGTCTGGAGATCATTGTCCCCTGGTTCACGCTCACCGACGCCGAACGGCACCTGTCCAGTTCGACGGCCGGTCTGCTGATCGCGGGCGTACCGATCGTGGGCGTGGTCGCCGCCCGCCTGCTCGGTGACACCGAACACCTCGGAGCCCGCCGCCTCACCGGCCTCGCCCTGGGCCTGGGCGGCGTGGCGGTCCTGACCCTTCCCCACCTGACCGGCGGCGACGGCCGCTCCCTGGCCGAGGTGCTGCTGACGGTCCTGGGCTACGCCACCGCCCCGCTGATAGCCGCGCGCCGGCTGAAGGAGGTCCCGTCCCTGCACCTGACGGCGGCCTGTCTGACCCTGGCGGCCGTGGTCTACGCCCCGGTGGCCTGCGCGGCGCGGCCGTCGTCCGTCCCCTCCTCCACCGCCTTGGCGGCCCTGGCCGGCCTGGGCGTGCTCTGCACGGCGGTGGCGTTCGTGGCGTTCCTGGAGCTCTTCAAGGAGGCGGGTCCCACCCGTGCCACGGTGATCACGTACGTCAACCCGGCGGTCGCGGTGGCGGCGGGCGCGATCTTCCTGAGCGAGCCGCTGACTCCCACGGTCCTGGTGGCCTTCGCCCT